>JBDTSX010000224.1:0-7679 GCA_039930925.1 Acidobacteriota bacterium
CGCGAGGCACAGAAATGGCCACGCGGCGACGAGCGAGAGCGCGATCACCTTGCGTGGGCCAAACCGGTCCGCCGCCGGGCCGCCGAAAAACCCGCCCACTCCGCTGGCGAGAAGGAACAGCGCTATCGACGCGCCGGCCTCGCCGACGCTGTATCCGCGCCGGGTGAGCATGACCGGGACGAACGTGGCGAAGGCCAGCGAGGTCACCGTTCGAAGCGCGACGATGGTGTACAGCAGCCCCAGCGGTTTCGCGTACGGTCGGAGCGCGCCCAATCCGCCCCGCGCGGACGACTGCAGTGGAATCGGCGGCACGCGCTTCAGGAAGAACATCACGACAGCGAGCCCCGGAATGGCCAGGAGCGGCGTCCACTCGATGCTGAACCGCTGCGCGAAAGGGGCAAAAAAGAGCGGACCGAGCGCGAAGCCGATCGTCCCGCCCGTGATGTAGACCGACATCGCCAGGCCGCGACGCTCGCCCCCGAGCCGATGTGCGAGCGCGGCCGCGGGCGGATGGAACGCCGCCCCGCCCAGACCGCCGGCGAGCAGGATCGCGGCCAGTTCGGCCTTCGACCTCGCCAGGCCGATCAGGCTGAGCAGCGACACCGCGACGATCGGGCCGACCCGGAGGAGCAGCCGCGGCCGCCACCGATCCGCGAGCTGACCGAACCCGATTTGCGCGACCGACGCCGCAAGCTGAAACAGCATCGTCAGCGTGCCCGCCGCCGCGAGCGTGAGCCCGAGCCGCGGGATGAGCAGCGGCAGCATCGGCGCGTAGATGTTCCCGTAGCCGTCGACCATCATGTGGACGGCCGCCAGGAGCAGCACGGTCGGGTGGAGGCGAAGCAGGCCCTGTTTCATCGCGCAGGCTTCACCCGGTCGAGCACCCTTGCGACGGCGTCCTCGAACTCGGCGATCCGCAGGAGCCGGGCGGAGGCGGCGAGCACCGCCACGCCGGCGGCGATCGCCGCCGCCAGCCGGAATCCCTTCACCGCGAACGAGGCCTCGGCCATCGTCCGCGTCAGCCAGTGAGAGGTGGACCAGGCGACAATACCCATCAGGATGGAGGCCAGCAGAATCTTGAGCGTCGCCGTCGCGATGCGTCGTCCTTCGATGCCGTCGAGACGACGGGCCAGCAGCCAGAGCAGCGCACCGGCGTTGAAGAGGGCGGCCAGTGCGGTGCCGATCGCAAGACCTCGGAACCCCAGCACGCGGACCAGCGCGAGGTTCATGGCCAGATTGGCGGCTACCGCGAGGACGGCGACGATCGCCGGCGTCCGGCTATCGCGGAGTGAATAGAAGGTCGGCGACGCAATCTTCACCACCGAATAGCCGATCAGGCCCGGTGCGTAGCACATCAGCGCCGCCGCCGTCGATCGCGTGTCGTGCCCCGTGAAGGCGTGACGCTGCAGCAGGAACGCGACGATCGGATCGGCCAGCACAATCAGGCCGACGGTGGCGGGCACGTTGAGCATCAGCATCAGCCGCAGCGCGCTCGAGACCGTGCGCCGGATCGCCGGCACGTCGCCATCCGCGGCATGACGTGAGATGTCCGGCACTGCCGCCGTCGCGATCGACGCGCCGAAGAGACCAATCGGCAGGTACATCAGCCTGAAGGCGTAGCCGAGCCAGGACACGGCTCCTTCCGGCTGGGTCGTGGCGAGGTAGGTGTTGACGAACACGTTGAACTGCACCGCGGCGAGCCCGAGCGTGCCTGGTCCCATCAGCCGGAGCACTTCCCGAAGCGCCGGATCCTTGAAGTCCAGGATCGGCCGGTAGCGGTACCCTTCCTTTCTGAGCGGCGGCCACTGCAGCGCAATCTGGCCGAGCCCGCCGAACAACGTGCCGATCGCGATGCCGGCAATCGGCGGCAGACCGAGCCGCGGCATCAGCGGTACGAGGGTAAACGCACACGCGATCGTCGCGAGGTTGAACATCGCCGGCGCCAGGGCGGGAATGAAGAAGCGGTGGAGGGAGTTGAGCATGCCCATCATCGCGACCGCCACCGCAATCGTCGTGAGGAACGGGAGCATGAGGCGCGTCAGCAGCGTCGTGAGCTCGAGCTTGCCCGGGACGGCGGCGAACGCGTCGCCCGATGCAATCAAATGCGTGATCGGTCCGGCACACAGGACCCCGACCACCACCACGATGCCGGTCACGACGAGCAGCGCGTTCAGCACGAGATTGCCGAGACGCCATGCTTGTTCACGTCCGCCCTGCGCGAGGGTGCGCGTGAAGGTGGGGATGAACGCCGCCGTCATCGCCCCTTCCGCGAACAGGTCGCGCAGCAGGTTGGGAATGCGGAACGCGACGTTGAAGGCGTCCATCGAGGTGCCGGCGCCGAACAGCGCCGCCAGCACCACTTCCCGCGCCACCCCCAACAGCCGGCTGGCCATTGTCGCGATGCCGATGATCCCGGCCGAGCGAGCGATCCGGGTGCTCATCGCGTCCTCATCAATGCGCGATCCGATCGTGGGATGGAGGGTGTGACCACCGATCGAGACGCCGATCGCTCGCCCCACGTGTGCCTGATCCGCTCACGCACGCGGTCGTCAGCAGGCCGCGTTCGCTTCTGGCGTCGAGGCGCACTCACCGCGCGGAATCGCGATGCGACGAGACAAAAAAAGCCCCTGTCTTAAGGCAGTCCTTAAAACAGGGGCTAATGGAGGATGGATGAGAGGCTTGTGCGTGCCTTTCAGAAACCTTAGACGACACCTCGCGCAGAAAAGTTTGCCGGATGTTCATGCCCCCAGCTTGCGGCGCACGATCTCGTTGATGGTGCGCCCGTCGGCGCCGCGTCCGGCGAGCTTGGGCATCACCGCTTTCATCACCCGGCCGATCTCCTTGGCCGAGGTGGCGCCGGTTTCCTGAATCGCCTCGTCCACCGCGCGCTCGATCTCGGCGGGATCCACCGGCGGCGGGACGTAGGCTTCGAGGGTCGCGATTTCGGCGGTTTCGATCGCCGCCAGCTCTGGACGTCCGCCGTTTGTGAACTGCTCGACCGAGTCGCGCCGCTGTTTGATGAGTGAGCTGACCACCTGCTGCGACTCGGTCTCGTCGAGCGCACGCCCCTTTTCGACCTCTTTGTTCATGAGGGCGGCCTTGGCCATCCGTAGCGGCTTCAGTCGCGCCTGGTCCTTGCTGCGCATCGCCGCCGTGATGTCTTCGCCGATTTCGTCGATGAGTGCCATGGTCGATTATAGGGCTGAAGGCTGAGGGCTTAAGGCTTAAGGCTACCCAGACTTCAGCCCGAAGCCCCAAGCCCTAAGCCCTTTTGTGACCTCGTCATAGATCGCTCGATACTGATCAGCTACCGCGGCGGGCCTGAACTCTCGCTCGATGACCTCGCGCGTGCCTGACAGGGTGCGGCGTTTGTTCCTCAGGAAGTGCGTCACGGCCTTGGCGAGCGCAATCGGCTGCTGGCCCGGCACGACGGTCACGTCCGGACCAAACACCCCGTTCAGCTCGAGCCCGCCGGGGTTGTCGCTGGAGACTACCGGTGTTCCCGACGCCAGCGCCTCGACAGCAACCGTCGGCAGCGCTTCGAGCAGCGACGGCAGGACGAACAGATCGGCCGCCGCGCAATACCGCGCGACCGCCAGGTTGTCCACGAGCCCCGCGAACGTGACATGACGCTCGACGCCGGCCGATCGCGCCGCCCCCTTGAGCTCCTCCAGCAGCGGTCCGGTGCCGCAGATCACCAGGCGCGTGTCCGGATGCTCATGAACGATGTCGGTCATCGCCTCGAGCAGGATCTTCTGGCCGGCCAGCGGGTGCAGCCGCTTGACGTTCAACAGGAGGTGCCGGTTGGTGATCCCGAGCGCCGCCTTCTCGTCCGCCTGCGCCGCTTCATCGTGCCAGGTGAAGCTCGCGCTGACGGGGGGGTAGACGACGCGCGCGTCGCGGCGTCCGAGGCCGAGCTCGTGCGCACGCATCATCAGGCGATCGCTGTAGAACGTGACGTAGGAGGCGGAGCGATAGGCTCGCGTGAACAGATCGGGCCCGAGCGTCTTTCGCTTGTAGTGCCAGATTTCCGTGCCGTAGAGGGTCAGCACCACCGGCTTCCCCTGTCGCCGCGCGATCAGCACGGCCAGCTCCGCGAGCAGACCGTTGCTGTGCACGTGCACGATGTCCGCGCGCGCGAGGCACGGTGTCAGCGCCTTCCGGATCGTCATCGCCCCGGCGAGGGGACCGATCAGCAGCGTGCGATCGAAAATGCTTCCGGTCCGGCGCGGGATCCAGGTCACCGGCCCGGGGAGCGGTGCGCTTCCCCCGGCACGGGGCGGATGCGCGAGGTACTCGACCTCGTCGCCGCGTTCGACCGCCCAGGTGCCGAGCTGTGACGGCAGGAGCGCATTGGCCGCCTGATCCGGCGGCAGGTGCGGCGTGACGTGGAGGATGCGCATCAACCGGCGTACGCGGTACGGAATTCGGCGAAGGTGGCCGGTGCGGCGCCGAGCTCGCCCGTGGCAAAGGCCAGAAATCGATCCAGTCGATCACAGAACGCCTCCAGCTCGGCCGGCGTGCGATTGTAGGGGCTGCCGCCGACGATCGCCTCGCTCGAATGGAATAGCAGGTTGAGCACCGGCTCACGCGCGGCGGCGAGCTGGCGGGCCAGCGCGATCATGTCGTCGAGCGAGGAGTACGACGGCCGCAGCCATCGCATCCGCAGCAGGCCCAGCACCCGCAGCGCGCGCTTGGTGGTGTACGGCCGCGGCGCGCGGGCGTACGCATACTGCAGGGCCTTCGGCAGCCGACGGTTCAGGCCGGCGGAGACCGGCACTTCGAGCACGTTGCTGCTCCCGGCTGCGGTGGCGCTGTCGTAGGCGAGGAAATACGGCGTCAGCGGCGCCTCCACGAATTCCGGTCCTCCCTTGTGCGACTCCGAGAACAGGGGAGCGACGCTCGACTCGACGAGATAGCCGAGCCGCTCCAGCGCGGCAACGTGGTCAGCGGAAAATCCAAACCGGCCGGAGCGATAGGACACCGGCGACCGTCCGACGGCGGCCGCGATCGCGTCGGTCAGAGATTCGAGCTGCCGTTCGACCTGGGCGCGCGGCAGCATCGACGCGTACGGATGGCGCCTGACGTCCTCCGCCGTGCACGGCGGTGTCTCCCACGCGTGATGATGGGCGCCGATTTCACAATCACCGCCGGCCAGCAGCTCGCGGAGCACCCCACCCGACCGGGGATCAGCGGCGACCGGATAGGTGATCACATACGTCGGGCGCACGCCATGCTTCGCAAACAGCGCGTGCAGCCGGGGCAGGGCATAGATGTTCTCGAACGTCTGGTTCGCGCGGGCCGCGGCGTCCCACTGGTTGTCCCCCTCGGTGTCGATGCCGACGAGCAAGTTCATTCAGGAGTCTCTAGTCGCTGGTCGTTGGTCACAGTCCCAAGTCACAGTCACAGTCCCAAGTCACAGTCACAGTCACAGTCCCGAGCCCCGAGCTCCGAGCCCCGAGCCCCGGATCCCGGGCCCGGACCCCGTCCGACCCTACCGGTCCTGATCCGAGTCGCCGAGCGTCACGTGCCACGTGTCCACACTCTCGTAGAACGCCGGCTCCACGTCCACCGCGTTCACCTTCACCACGAACTCCATCGTCGACTTGACCGGGAAGTACCCGGAGCGCCGCAGGATGCGCCTGAAACTGGCGTGGGTGGCGAAGGCGCGGATCTTGTCGGAGTCGGCGTTGCGGGCTTCCCGGTCGATCCATTGCAACAGCGTCTTCAACGCGTCTTCATCGTCGGGATCGGTGAGGAAGTCGACCAGGATGGTGACGCGACCGCGCGGCTCGTGCAGGTGACGGTAGACCGCGTAGCCGACGTTGCGGTCGTCGCGCCGCAGCACGGCGATGCTGTAGCGGACGTGGGGCGCCTGCACGTACTTCCAGTTGAGATACGCGGCGTCGCGCCGCACCGCGAGGGCGAACTTCGGCGCGAGTTGATCCCAGAGCGTCGTGAAAGACTCGTCGAAGCGCTGGATCATCCGTACTTCCGCGCGGAGCGGACTGCTGCGCGCGACGATCTTGATGAACGGGAGCATCAGCGCCGAGACGAGGCGGTTGATCGGCTGCGGCCAGTTCGGGCGACGCAGCGCCCGCCGGGTGAGCGGCTTGACCAGGCAGGGCACCGGGCCGACGTTGGGCCAGCGCAGTTTCTGGAACAAGCGATACGAGGAGTCCGACAGGCCAAGCCCGAGGGAGGCGCCGACGTTGCGGTCCCAGGTCCGGAACAGGACCTCGCCGAGGCCCTGACGCTGCCGCTCGGGAGCCACCATCACGTCCATGCCCCAGGAGCCCTGGATGTCGCGGCCGCGGACGGAGACCTTGACCGGCATCGTGGCGTATTGCCCGACGATGGCCGGGCCTTCGCGGGCGATCCAGATTTCGGGCTCGTGCCCGGGATTGTTCGGGTTGCGCCGGTACTGCCAGTCCCACCGCAGGCGGCTCGCCTCCGCCGCATCGTGACCGAAGACACGGCGGTACAGCGCTTCGATCGCTTTCTTGTCCTCCGGCCGGTACCGCTCGATCTCCGCCACTTACGCTCCTGCGAGTACGTATTCCATGTTGCTGATCAGGGCGTCCTGCGTCAGCGGGCTGTCCCGCAGCCACCGCGCAACACGCACCGGCAGCCGCCGGACGGTGGAGGTCACGTGCAGTTCCTCGCGCACGATCCGCAGGCCGGCGCCGGCGATTTGCTGCCGGAGCCGCGCCACGCGAACCTTCTCGAGCAGATCGTCCTCCTTGACCTCGCCCCGCAGCGCCGCCTTGATGAAGGAGTTTTCGTGCGCCGGCTCCTTCAACGTCCAGGTCGCGTGCTTGGCGAGCATCCGGAACGTCGCGAACGCGGCCCGTCGTCCGACGATCAGGTGCAGCGGGACGGGGACCTTCAGGCGCGGCAGATGCGCTCCGGCAAACGACAGGTAGGGCGCGGTCGAGAGGAAGACGCAGCCGCCGGGCGCCAGCACGCGGGCGCACTCGCGCAGGTAGAGCGGTGCGTCGGCGACGTGCTCGATGACGGCGTGCGACAGCACCAGATCGAACGTGCCGGCGCGAAACGGCAGGGCCATGCCGTCGGCGAGCGCGAAATGGATGTTGCGCATGCCGCGTTCGCGCCCGAGTCGGACCCCCGCGTCCTGGAACCGCTCGGCGGGATCGATGCCGACGACCGATACCGCATCTTCGGCCAGCGACAGCGGCATGCCGCCGCCGCCGCAGCCGGCGTCGAGCACCCGCCCGCGCACGGCGACCCCGGCGCGCTCGAGAAACGCGATCACCTTGGCGCTGCGGAAGTACTCGAACAGCGCGTAGTCATATTCGGACCGGAATCGCAAGTCCGCGTGCGCCTTGATGGCGCCCTCGTCAATCCTTCGCACGCCCGCTCATCTGTGGCAATCCCTGTCCGCCGAACTTGTCGATGAGTGCCGCGCGGTCGTGGCCCGTGGCGGTTTCCGCCACGTCGAAGGTCATGACGGTCCTCTGGTTCGGGTAGGCGTCGATCACGTCCTTGATGACGGGGTTCCCCGCCTGCGACTCGTAGCCGAGGCTCGGCGCGGTATAGGTCAGAATATATCGCACATCATCGCGGACCTTCCGGTCCTCGTAGTTTCCGAACCCGCGTCCAACGAAGATCGGCCGGATGCCGTTCTCGAGCGCCAGCCCGTTGGCGAGCTTGCCGTG
>JBDTSX010000225.1:0-7668 GCA_039930925.1 Acidobacteriota bacterium
GCCGTGGCAATGTCGAGGACCCAGTCGAGACGTTTTTCCGCGGAGATCCGTCCCACCCACACGACGCGAGGCCGGGGATGTCGAAACGGATCCGGTGCAACGAATTGATCGTCCGGCGTCCCCGCACACGGCATCGGCATCACTGAGCCCGACAATCCAAAACCGCGCCGCAGCATCAGCCGCTGCACGTCGGTCTGCACGAGAATGCGATCGGCGTGACGCAGGCCATATCGAAAGAGCACGCGTTCCCGCAGGTGCCGCAACGCCGGCAGGCGCGGATCGCACTCGGGATCGCTTGCGACGGAATACACGAACCGCCGCTTGTGCCGCCGTGCCCACAGCGCGACCTGCCCGGTGACGTACTCCGCGCAGTTCTGGTAATACACCTCGGCATCCGCTTCGCCCAAGGCCTGCGCCAGACTGGTCCATCGGGGGTGGAAGAAGCGAAGTCCCGGTAGGCCCGCATCGCGGCGGCACAGCGCGATCACCCGGACTCCGTCGATGATCATGTCATGCGGCTGTCCCTCGTCCCAGACGAGCAGCGAGACCCGGTGTCCCCGGCGCGCCAGGAAGCGAGCCATCATCGTGGTCCGGCGCTCGACCCCCCCGGCGTGACCATCGCGGCCGCCGGTCATCGCGCCGTGCGCCGCCTGCGAGACGATGCAGATCGAGGTCACAGCGCGGGCCACTCGAGCGGCACCCATGGGATCGAGACGCTGGGGCGGCCGGTGTGGTCCGGGGGATTCCGGCGGACGTCCGGCACGTCCTGCCCGTTGACTCGCAGGCGGGCCGTCGCACTGTCTGGCACGTAGACCGACAGGCCCTGCCAGTCGGCGCTGCCCACGGTGGCGTCAGGGACAGCCAGGTCGACCTGGAGTCCGGTGTCATTCGACGTGCTCGACAGGCGGGCGTTCTCGGACGCGGCGCGGTAGCCGAGCACACGGCGCGTGGTCGTCACGAGAATTGCCCCGGCGTCCCGGCGGGCGGCCAGAT
The DNA here is from genome assembly GCA_039930925.1 of Acidobacteriota bacterium. GTDB lineage: Bacteria > Acidobacteriota > Vicinamibacteria > Vicinamibacterales > 2-12-FULL-66-21 > JALZOC01. The sequence goes on from JBDTSX010000225.1 coordinate 994, forward strand.
CCTGTAGCGCGGATCGTGACCGCGGTGGGAACGGGCTGTCGGCGCGCGCGACCTTTCCGAGGTGTGTGTAGAGGATCGCAACCCCCTCGCGCGCGACCAGCCGGTCCAGCATCGCGGGAGTCAGCACGTCGCCTATCCCGGCGGCGGTCTCCGCGGAGCTGACTCCTCCCCAGTGCGGATTGCAGCGCAGGAACTCCCACACCTCGCGATCGTCCCGCAGCCGGGTCCGCCGGAGTGTGGCGTTTGGCGCGTGCATCGCGTATTTGCCCGAGCCGGCCCGGGCACAGACGCCCTTCACGAATTCCCTGCCCAGGGTCTCGATCGAGGAGAGAGGATGATCGCGATCGAAAATTCCGCCGAGCTGCCTGGGTATGTCTTGGCCGAGCACGCTGGTCACTCGCCCACGCCATACGAAGCGGATACCGTAGGCGCAGGTGAGATCCGCGTGATACGCGGCCGATCCCACGGCGTCCCCCTGGCCGGCCATGATGTCGGCGCCGAAGTTGGTCGGTGCAACGGCGTGATCGACCCACACCGCCAGGTGACAGCCGTGACGCGACAGCTCGTCGAGCGCCCGGGCCGCGTGCGCGCGCGTCGTGGCCAGGTCGCCGAAGGAGTGCAGGACGTCCACGTGACCAGTCTGGATCAGCGCCCGAATCGCGGCGCGCCCCGCATCGTCGGTATTCCAGTATGCGAACTGGTCCGGCGCCATGTCGAAGTAGATGCTGTTGCCGACTTCGAGGCCGACGCCCGTCCCTGCGGAGGTCGTCTCGGTGGTGTTCAGGTAGCGCATCGACTCGAGGTAGGCGAGGCGATCGGGCGTTTCGTCCAGGTCGCTCGCGATCGCCAGCATCGCGCGATACGGGTACGGTAACCGCCGGAGGGTGACACGTGCCGCCTGGTGGGCCGGATTGTCTGCTGCCGGAGATTGGGGTTGCGCGAGCGTCGGCGCATTCGCGGCGCCGGGGGAGAGCAGCGCCACGTCAGTAGCCCAGTCGCCGATTGAGATCTCCGGCGACTCCGTCAAAAGCGGCCAGGTCCGCTGCCGAGAGTGAGGTCCGCCAGCGATCGTCCAGGCGGACGACGCTGCTGGTGTCGAGCCGCATGCCGTTGCCGACGACGTGCTGGACGACGGCGCGAAAGTCGCCGGGCGGCCGGCCCGGCGGAACGCCGACGAACTGGAAGATCCGGTTCAACGTCTCGGCTGTGGCGGTGCAAAGATTCTCGTAACGCACTTCGATCCAGCGCGCGGGATCCAGGGTGGAGACAATCGCTTGCCCCTCTTCGTTGGAGCGCCGCCACTCGCGCGCGGCGCGGGTGACGGGAAGCCGCTCCGCGTCCCGATGCGCGCCGGCGCCGCCGCCGCGAAGGCGAGGGTCGGTGGCGTCGGCGAAGCGTTCCGGATCCATGTAGGTCAGCGCCACCGCGCGACCATCCCGGACGAGACGAACCACCTTCACGTCGAAGGCCGGGTTGCGCAACAAGTATTTGAGCCTGATGCCGATCTTCGAGGAATCGACGATCACCGCTGACCCCGTGCACGCCTGGATCGAGCCGACCAGCGCGGCGTTCACCGCGTCCACACGAGCCAGATGCCGCCGCCAGGCCGGATCGAGACGCAACGCCAGATCGCGAATGCGCTCCATCGCGCGGTCTCGATGGAGCGGCTTCAACAGCCGCCGGGCATAGCGGCTGGCGCCCGCCCTGACATCGGTGCCCGCCTGGCCGATGTCGAAGCGAATGCCGCGCTCCGCCATTGCCGCGGTGACGGCGTTCCAGAATCCGCAGACGCGAATCGGTTCGCCGCACGAGCAGCGGTAGGTGTCCACCGAGCCCAGTGACGTCGCCTTCAGCTCACCGACTGTGCAAATATCAGGATGGCTGCCGAGCAGCATCGCCAGCAGCGTCGAGCCCGAATGGCTGGCGGCCAGGAGATAGACGAGCGGAATCGGTGGGGCCACGGCTCCGCGCGCGATGGCCGGGGCAACCGCCGCGGCCCCGCCATGTGTGAACTGTCCGGAACCCATGGTCAGCAGTCTGATCGTAAACCCGCACGACGAGGATATCATTCCGGCGGCCCTGCTCGCGCCGCACTCGGCCGCGGGTCGCCGCGTCACCCGCCTCCGGTCTCATTGCGACGGCAGGTATTGGATGGAGCTGTGCCGGCCTGGTGCCTGCACACGGACTGTATGCGAATTGTCCTCGTGACCGCGTTTCCAGACGATCCCGGCAAGCCTCGCGGCGGCGTGGAAGCCGTCAGCGTGACGCTCGTCCGGCAGCTCAGCGCGTTCGAGGATCTCGACGTGCACGTCGTGACCGTCCGGCCGGATGTGTCGGTCGGCAGCGTCACCTGGAATGGCGCGACCATCCACACGCTCCGGCGGCGTGGCCGCCGCATGCTGACCGGCGCGATCGGCGCCGATCGCCGCCAGGTTCAGCGGCTGCTGCGCACGCTTGCCCCCGCGGTCGTGCACGCGCACGACACGTTCGGGCTGATGGTGAAAGGCCTGCCGATGCCGCGGGTACTCACCATCCATGGATTCATCCACAGCGACACGCGGATCGCCGGCGCGCGCCTGGCGCGCCTGCGGTCCGCGGCGTGGCGGCTGGTCGAGGCCCGGGCCTGGGCGGACTACCCGCACCTCATCGCGATCAGCCCGTATGTGCGGGAGCGGCTCGCCGGCATCGCCACCGGCACCATTCACGACATCGACAACCCGATCGACGCCCTGTTCTTTGCCATTCCGCGGCAGGATCAGTCGCCGACCGTGTTCAGCGCGGCGGTGGTGTCGCGCCGCAAGAACACCCTCGGTCTCGTCGAAGCCTTCGGGCGGGTCCGCCGATCCGGGATCGACGCCGCGCTGCGTCTGGCGGGACCGATCGTTGAGCCGGCGTACCGTCAGCAGGTGGTCGATCGGATTGATGAACTGGGGCTGGCGCCGCACGTGACCTGGCTTGGGGCGATCTCCTCCGCGGAAGTCGCGGCGGAGCTGAGTCGCGCGTCGGTGTTCGCGCTGGTCTCGCGCGAGGAGAATTCCCCTCTCGGCATCGAGGAGGCGATGGCCGCCGGGGTGCCGGTGGTCACCTCGAACCGCTGCGGCATGCCCTACATGGTGCGGGACGGCACGACCGGATACCTGGTGGATCCGGAGGATCCGGATGACATTGCCGCGCGGCTGGGGGAGCTGCTTCGTGATCCGGCCCACGCTCGCCGGATGGGGGAGCGCGGGCGCGCCGTGGCGCGCGAGCGATTCCATCCTGACGAAGTCGCGCGGCGTACCCGCGCCGTGTATGCGAGGGCGGCGGGCCGCGCCCTGGGTGATCCGGTGGTGCGCGCACAGGCTCCCGACGCAGCGTCCGTCGCGCTGCCCGCGGCGCTGCCGGTCCGCGACTGATGCCGACCCTGATCCGCTATTGGGGCAGCGACTTCAAGGGGCCGCGCGAGGCGCGGCGGATTGCCGCGTACTTCAGCGCGGCGCTGGCATCCGGCTGGCGCTGCGTCCTGGTCTGCAGCCGCGCGCCCGATGACGCCGCGTGGGCCGCCCCGGTGACCGACGCCGGGATCGCGATCGAGCACCTGCCGCGGGCGCGCGGAAATTTCGACCGTCACTGCGTGCAGCGGACCTGGCGGCTGTGCCGACGGGTTGGCGCCGACGTGTTCCACTGCGACAACACGCATACCAGCCCCCTGATCGGCGCGTGGCTGGCGCGCGTCCCGGTCCGGCTGTGGACCAAGCACGCGATGGAGCCCGCGTTCGAGGAGGTACGCGCACCGAGCCTCCGCGACAGGCTGGCGCCGTCGCTGACGCTGTCGATCCGGCTCGCGACCCGCGTGCTGCCGATCTCGCGCGCGATCGAGCGGGAGCTGGTCGGCCTCGGGGCGCCGCCGCGCCGGCTGGTGATGCTCCCGCTGCCTCTGGCCGCGGACGATGGCACGCGCGTCGATCGTGCGGCGGCGCGCGCGGCGTTCGGATGTTCACCCGGCGATGTGGTGGTTGGCACGGTGGGTCGTTCGGTGCCGGTGAAAGGATGGGACGTGCTGCTCCGGGCGATGGTGGAGATCAGCGCGGCCGTGCCGGCGACGAAGCTGCTGCTCGCCGGCAGCACCGGGCGTTCCGACGAACGGGCACCCTACGAGCGCCTGGTGCAATTCCTCGCCGAACACGGTCTCGCCGATCGCGTGCGGTTCACCGGCCACGTCACCGACATTGCCCCGGTCCTCAGTGCCAGCGACATCTTCGTGCTGCCGTCGCGATCAGAAGGCTATTCGCTGGCGCTGCTCGAAGCGCTCTGCGCTGGGCTCCCGGTGGTCTCCACCCGCGTCGGCATTGCCCCCGATGTGATCACCGACGGCGAGAATGGAGTCCTGGTCGATCGGGACGACCCTCCGGCCTTGGCGCGGGGGCTGATGGCCCTGGCCGCGGATCCCGAGCTGCGCCGGCGCTGCGCGCGTCCGCCGGGCACGCCGATCCCGGGCATCCCGACGGCAGAGGAACATGCCCATGCACTGCTGGCGCTCTACGAGACACTGTTGCGCCGGCGGTGATTGGTGCCGTGGGCCGGGCGCGTGAGTCTGGTCTCGGCCGCCCCGGTGAGTCACTGATCCCTGTAGCGTCCAGCTTTAGCCTGGCTTTAGCCGGACCGGAGATCTGGACGGCGGTCACTGCCGCCCCGGCTCAGACCGGCCGCCAGACGCCGGGCCGGACCGGCCGGCCAAGAGGCAGCTCCGGTCGGACGGTCGCTCCGGCTCCCCAGAGGGCGTCCTCGGAGATGGTGGGAATCGCGTCGGCGTAGGCCGGCGCGCGGCGCGGCGGCCGCCGGCTCGTGCCTGGCGCGAGGTCGCGTGCGGCAGCAGGAACGGCCGGCTCGCGTACTGGCGCGAGGAGCCGCGGCCCGAACGAACGCGGCCGTGACAGCAGCTGGCGCGCCTCGGCTGCCTGCGCGGACAGGAAGTAATCGCGCTGCACCCATACTCGCAGCATCAGGAAGATCAGGCACCACATGCTGACCCAGCCCTCGCGCGGGTAGAAGCTCTGGCTCGCCATCGAGGCGATGAGCAATCCCAGGATGCACGCCGCCGATGCGCCGCCAACCGCGACAAAGATCGCGCTGCGCGAGTCCCTGAACAGGCGGATCGAATAAAACAGGACCAGCCCATAGAAGGGCATCACGATCACGAAACCGAGCAGGCCGTTGTCGAGCAGCATCTCGAGGTAGGCGTTGTGCGGGTGGGAGAAGCCTTCGTCGAGCTGCACGCTGAGAAAGCGCGTCAGCCCGGTACGCACCATCGCGAGCCGCCCGTACCCGATCCACGGCCGCTCCTTGATCTTCGCGATCACGAACGGCCACACGATGACCCGCCCGGCCGTGATCGTGTACGCATCCGGTCCCTGGGTATTGGTCCCCTCGAGCGCCTGGATACGCTTCGGCACTGAGCGCGTGTCCGGCGTGAAGCCTTCGAGCATCCGCTGCGCGACGCCCGGCGCCACGACGAGAATGCCGGCCACGGCGATCGGCGCCACCAGCAGATAGACGCGCCAGCGGAGCAGGCACAGGATGAACCCGACGCAGGCGAAGGTCACGTAGCCGGCGCGCCCGCCGGTCAGAGCCTGCGCGAACACCGCCGTGATGCTTGCGAGCAGGATCAGCGCCCGCTGCCGCGTCGTCTCGCCAATTGCGCGCGCGGCGAAGATGGCCCAGGCGGCCCCGGCGAGCATCGCGGACATGTTGACGCGGTGGTATCCGACTTCGTTGATGAGGATCTTGAGGCTGCGTTCAGACAGGGAATCGCCGTTGACGGCGGCGCTGAGCGGCATCCAGCGGATCACCTGTATCCCGAGCAGCAGGTAGACCCCCAGCGTGCACAGCAACGCCATCCGGAACCGCTCGCGGGTGCGGCATCCGTCGTACAACAGCAGCCCGGGAACGACCCACTTGATCGTGTTCACCAGGTTCTCGCTGGTGAGGCTCATCGCGGAGTCGTCCAGATTCGTGCGGTCCGCCATCATCCGGAGAAAGCCCACCAGGACGACGGCGAGATACCCGACCAGGAGCGCTGTGATGCGTGGCGGAAGGTCCCAGGTCAGCCCCTCGCGCCGGCGGCCGGAGACCCACGTGGCCACCACCGCCAGGAACAGGAGGTTCCACGGGTTCAGCCCCTGGATGCCGAGAATCGTCTTCGGCATGTCCGGATGCTCGACGACCGCCATCAACAGGACCAGGGCACAGAGAGACTTGTACCAATCCTTGACGGCGTACAAAGCCGCCCCGCTGATGTAGACCGCCAGCAGCGAGAGGCGGATCACGGACGCTCCGGACCGACGGGCATGGCGCGGCTCGTCATTTCTGGATGTGAAGGGTCCCCGCCGCGTCCCATGCCGACAGGCTCAGCCCCGCCGTGCGCATCCGGCGCGCCAGCTCCGCTTTGACGTCACTCTTCAGCGACGGCGACAGCCTCGATTGATCGAGGGCGCCGTCGTAGGCGAGCATGATTCCGAAACTGAACAGCACTTCGTTGGCGTTGAAGTTGCAGTGCTCGTACCGATCGACCGGCAGATTCAGGTGCCGTGTGAACAGGGCTCCTGACGCCAGCGTCTTGTACTGATAGAGCAGTTCGTGGACGTACGGGACCTGCTGATCGCGCCGGGTGTGCAGGGTGATCAACGGGCGCTGCAG
>JBDTSX010000226.1:0-7667 GCA_039930925.1 Acidobacteriota bacterium
GCCGATCGAAGAGCTCACACGGCTCCGCGAGGCTCTCGGCGGCGGCCCGCGTCTCCTCGTGAAGCGAGACGATGCGATTGCGTTTGCGTTCGGCGGGAACAAGGTGCGCAAGATGCGGCTGATCGCGGCCCAGGCCGTCGCGGACGGGGCCGATACGCTGATCACCACCGGCGGTGTGCAGTCGAACCACGCGCGAGTGACGGCGGCGGTGGCGGCGCGGCTCGGGTTGCGATGCATCCTGGTCGCGAACGGGGTCGCGCCCGAACGGCCGACCGCCAACGCACTGCTCGACCGGCTGCTCGGCGCTGAGGTGCGCTACGTGGCGTCGCGCGAGGAGCGCGCCCCCGCGATGCAGCAGATTGCCGATGATGTTCACCGCGCCGGAGGCTTGCCCTGCGTCATACCGCTCGGCGCGTCGACGCCGCTTGGCGCCGCCGGGTTCGTTGGCGCGATCGCCGAGCTTGCCGAGCAGATCGTGGCGCCCGATGTCATCATCCACTCGACCTCCTCCGGCGGCACCCAGGCTGGCCTGGTGGCCGGTTGCGCGCTGGCCGGCTGGCAGACTCGGGTCATCGGGGTCAGCGCCGACGACTCCGCCGCGACCCTCGAGCGCGACATCCGCGAGATCATGGCCGGCCTCGGTGTGTTGCTCGGTTTTCCGGCCAGCCGGTTCGCGCACGTGCCGGTGGAAGTGGACGATCGCTTCGTCGGCGGCGGCTACGGCCAGCCCACGGTGGAATCCCGCGAGGCGATCGACGTCGCCGCCAGGACCGAAGCGCTGTTCCTGGATCCTACCTATACGGCAAAGGCGATGGCTGGACTGATCGCGCGCGTCCGGGATCGGCACTTCCGCGAGGACGCCACGATCCTGTTCTGGCACACCGGAGGGCAAGTGGCGCTCTTTGCATGAAGCAGCTACCGGGGCGCGTCTGGGCGGAAGATCTCAAATCTGAGTGTGGCTTCCGCCTTCAGGTAGACGATCGCGAATCTGGTTGAGTGTGGCGTCCGCCTCCAGGCGGCAGATGTCGATCTGAGGAAGTGTGACTTTCGCCTTCAGGCGGAAGATCAAGGACGTTCCAGCCGGACGAAAGGACACAGGCACAGACTGAATGGCTTCGATCACATTTCTCGGCGCGGCGCGCACGGTGACCGGCTCGAAGTACTTGCTCGACACGGGCACCGCCAAGGTGCTGATCGACGCCGGGCTGTTCCAGGGGCTGAAGGAACTGCGCGAACGGAACTGGCAGGATCTGCCGATTCGCGCCGCCGACATCGAGGCCATCATCCTGACCCATGCCCACCTCGATCACTGCGGCTACCTGCCGCGGCTGGTGAAGCAGGGGTTTCGCGGCCGGGTGTTCTGCACCGCCGGCACCAAGGACCTCTGTCAGATCGTGCTGCCCGACGCCGGCCGGATCCAGGAAGAGGACGCGGCGCAGGCGAATCGCCACGGCTATACCAAGCATGCGCCGGCGCTGCCGCTGTACACCGAGGCGGACGCCTTTCGCGCCGTCTCACTGCTGCAGCCGGTGGGGTACGATCGGCCGATGCCGGTGGCTCCGGGCGTCGAAGTCGAATTCATCAACGCCGGCCACCTGCTCGGCTCCTCCTACGCGCGCGTTCGCACCGCGGATCGCACCATCCTCTTCGGTGGTGATCTCGGCCGCTTCGGTCGTCCGGTCCTTCCCGACCCCTCGATGGTGACCGACGCGGACTTCCTGCTCGTCGAGTCCACGTACGGAAACCGGGTGCACGATCTCGACGATGACGGGTCGAAGCTGGCGGAGGTGATCAGTGCGACCGCCGCGGCCGGCGGACGGGTGATCGTGCCGTCGTTCGCGATCGGCCGCGTCGAGGAGTTGATCTACTGGCTGAAGCGCCTCGAGGAAGAACGACGCATCCCGGTCCTCCCGGTGTTCCTGGACAGCCCGATGGCGGTGGCTGCGCTGGCGCGCTATTCGGAGCGGCTGCGCGAGCTCGATCCCGAGTTCCAGCCCGAGAACCGCGACGACAAGGCCCCGCACGGGTCCGCCGACCACCTGGATCCATTGGACGCGCGCCGGAAGCACGCGCAACGCGAGCGGCAGCTCTGCGCCTTCTGCACGGAACGGTTCCGCACGATTGGGTCGGCGGCGGAGTCCAAGGAGCTGACGCGGTCGAAGATGCCGGCGATCGTCATTTCGGCGAGCGGGATGGCGACCGGCGGCCGCGTGCTGCACCATCTCAAGGCGGCGCTGCCGCAGGCCCGCAACACCGTGCTCTTCGTCGGCTATCAGGCAGCGGGGACCCGCGGACGCAGTCTGGTTGACGGCGCCACGACGATCAAAATCCACGGCGAGCTGATTCCGGTCAAGGCACGGGTCGCGATCATCGAGTCGATGTCGGCCCACGCGGATTCGAACGAGATCCTGCGCTGGCTCGGAGGATTCGCGAATCCACCGCGCCTCAGCTGCATCGTCCACGGCGAGCCCGCCGCCATGGAGGCACTGAGCGCGACCATCGCCTCGAAGCTCGGATGGGCGACGAAGATGCCGGAGCACGGCGAGACGGTGGAGCTGCCGTAGTGTCCGGCTTCTGCCGGACCATTGCTGGTTGAAGACGATCAACACAATTGAGTCCGCCGCCGTGTTTTCGGAGTCTTAGGTGTTGATCAGTGCGGCGTGAATTCGGATGCCGGCGGCGATCAGGATGGGATTGATGACAGCATCGGGCATGGCCAGCGGCGCGACCCGCGACACCCCGGCGGCAGTTGCGCTCGAGGGAACCGAGCGGAGGTACCTGGTCGAGCGTGTGGGCGAGGCGGCGGTCGTTCAGCTCTACGCGGACGGCTTCCAGGCGCTGCCGGCCGATCAGAAGCTGCTGATCTGGCACCTCTACGAGGCGGCGCTGGCAGGGCGGGACATTTACTACGACCAGCGATATGCGCACAACCTCGAGATGCGCGACGTCCTGGAAGAAATCATCACCCACCCGGCTGGGATCGACCCGGACATCCTCGCCGAGATCGAACGCTACACCAAGCTGTTCTGGCTGAACTCAGGCCCGTTCAACAACCTGACGGCGCGGAAGTTCGTCATGAGAGTGAGCCCGGCCGCGTTCGCGCAGGCCGCGGCCACCGCGGAGGGCGCAGGCGCGAGGTTTCCATTGAAGCCAGGTGAGGCGCTCGACGCGCTGCTGCCGCGTCTCGAGCCGCTGTTTTTCGATCCGGCGATCGACCCGATCGTCACGAACAAGACGCCGGGGCCCGGCCGCGATCTGCTGGCCTCGAGCGCGAACAACCTGTATGTCGGCGTCACGATGGAAGACCTCGAGGGTTTCGAGGAGCGGTATCCGCTCAACTCGCGGGTCGTGAAGCAAGGCGGTCGGATCGTCGAGGAGGTGTACCGCGTCGGCGGCCGGTACGACAGGGAAATCCGGGCGATCATCGGCCACCTCGAGGCGGCGATTCCCTACGCGACCGAGCCGATGGCGAACGCGCTTCGGGCGCTGATCACGTTCTACCAGACCGGCGAGACCGCCGATCGCGTCGCCTACGACATCGCGTGGCTGCACGACAAGGACTCACCGGTCGATACGATGAACGGCTTCGTCGAGGTCTACATGGATCCCCGCGGCATGAAGGGATCGTGGGAGGCGCTGGTCTATTTCGTCAATCCGGGCAAGACGGCAGGCATCCGCAAGCTGGCGGCGGAGGCGCAGTGGTTCGAGGACCGGATGCCGTGGGCGCCGCAGTATCGCAAGCAGGGGGTGACGGGGATCACCGCCAATGCGATCGACGTGGTGGTCGAGTCCGGCGACTCGGCTCCGATCACGCCGGTCGGCATCAACCTGCCGAACGATCAGGACATCCGCGAGAAATACGGCAGCAAGTCGGTGTCCCTGACCAACGTCAACGAGGCCTACGACAAGTCCACGTCGGCCGAGTTTCGCAGCGAATTTGCCTGGACGCCGGAAGAAGCGGCGCGCGCGGAGAAGTGGAGCAGCCTCGCGGGTGAGCTGACGACCGACCTGCACGAAGTCATCGGCCATGGCTCGGGGCGGATCGCGGAGCGGCTGAACGGCAGCCCCCAGTCGTGGCTCAAGGAGCAGTATTCGGCGCTGGAAGAGGCGCGCGCGGATCTCGTGGCCCTGTATTTCCTGCCGGATCCGAAGCTGGCCGAGCTGGGGCTGCTGCGCGCGGAGGACCAGGCGGAAATCGTCGAGGCGGAATACGAGGGCTACGCGCGGAACGCGCTGGTGCAGCTCCGGCGCGTGCGCGAAGGGACGCAGATCGAAGAGGACCACATGCGCAACCGCCAGCTGATCGTGGGCTGGCTGGTGGCCAACTCCGAGGCGATCCAGGTGCGCCAGCGCGACGGGAAGACCTACTACGTCATGATCGATGCGCCGGCGTACCGCGCCGGCGTCGGCCGCCTGCTCGCCGAGATCCAGCGGATCAAGGCCGAGGGAGACTATGCCGCGGCGAAGACGCTCATCGAACGCTACGGCGTGCATTTCGACGCGGCACTGCGCGACGAGGTGGTGCGGCGTGTCGACCATCTCAACATGCCCTCGTACACCGGCTTCATCCAGCCGCGCCTCCAGCCGATAAAAGCCAACGACGGGACGATCATCGACGTCAGCATCTCGTATCCGCTGGACCTGGCGACCCAGATGCTGGAGTATTCCGCCAGCCGTCGGGCCGAGTCGCCCCGGTCGCGGATCGAAGATCCGCCTCCGGGCTGAGCGGTCGTGTCCGCCTGCAAACGGACCGGTCGGTCCGGCTGAAGCCTGACGCGGCAGATGATGCGAATGACCCAACTGGTGCGCGCACGCGCGGCCGCGATGTGGCTCGTCGCGCTCGTCAGCCTTGGCGCCGGGCCGAGCGGATCGGCTGGCGTGTGGCAATCGACGCCCCAGGCGCCGCGCGCCTTCATCGTCGCTGCCGAGAACAACCGGATCGTCCTGCCTGACGGCCTGCACACGCCCGCGATCGACGCGCTGCGGATCCGGCTCAATGACGATCTGCGCGGACTGCTCGAGCTGACCCGATCGACCGATCCGCTTACCCAGTCGCGCGCGCTTCGGGCGCTCGGGCGCTTCGAGCGCCGCGAGCTGGTCACCGATCTCCTCGCATTCCTCGTGCCCACCAGTCCTGCCGATCAGGATGGGAAGCGCCGCGTCGCCGAGGCAGCGCAGGCGGTGGCGCAATCATTCCGCGGAGATCCATTGCCGTCGGACCCGTCGAGTCTGCAGGTCCAGGGCGCCCTCGAAGCGCTGGCGCAAGTCGGGACCACGGAGGTGGACGTGTCGCTTGGCGCGATCGCGCGCGCGATCGGGCGGCTGCCTTATACGACGGCGCCACAGGTGCATGCCGCCGACGCGTTCCTGCTCGCCGCGATGCGCCGCATCGACCCCGATTCGTCGCAGCGAGAGGCCCTGGCCGAAATTACGCGCGGGGTCGAATCGTTGGCGCGAATCGACGGTCGGCTCGCCCCCCTCAGCAGCGACACGATCGACTGGCTGCGGAGGATCCTCCTGGGCATCCGGTCCAAGTACGATCCCGCGACCCGAATCAACGCGCTGGCCGCGCTGGTGGCGGCGAGGGGTGTTGACGCGGACACACTCAGGGCCGCCGTCGACAAGGCTGGTCCGGTGGATCTCAGGCGCCTGGCGGCGGTCGTGCTCGGCGGCGCCGGCGCGCCGGTCGTCGCGACTGAGCGCACGACGCTGTTGACGTCACTGCTGTCGGATTCTTCGGCGACGGTGCGCCTCGAAGCGGTGCGGGCGTGGGCACGCCGGGAAGCGCCAGTCAACGGCTGCGCGCGGCTCTTCGATGCCCTGAAGGATTCGAACACCGGTGTGGTGCTGGCGGCCATCGATGCGCTCGGCGACGCGTGTCGCAACGATGAGAACGTGACGGACCGCCTGATGGTCGAAGCACGGACGCCGCCTCCGACCGCGTGGCATCGTGAATCACACGCGCTGGTCGCCCTCGCGCGGCGCGCGCCAGCCCGCGTCGTGATCCCGCTGCTCGGCGGATTCATCTCGCATCCCGAGTGGCAGGTGCGGATGTATGCGGCGCGCGCGGCGGCGCTCATCAACGAGACCAGCGCGCTCGAGCGTCTCGGCTACGACCCGGTCGATAACGTCCGCGAAGCTGCGCTTGGGCCGCTGAGGCGCCTCAAGGGAGACGAGGCGGAACCCTACCTCCTCGCCGCGCTCGCCCGGCCGGATCACCAGCTGCTGCGAACCGCTGCCCTCGAGTTGAAGGGGTTGACGCCGACGTCCGCCCTCGGAAAGGCGCTGGCCGATGCGCTAAGCCGCGTCACCGCCGAAGGTCAGGAGACCTCGCGCGATACGCGCCTCGCGCTGATCGAGCGGCTGCGGGAAATCGGCGCCGCGGATCAGGCGGGAGAGGTGATCCCGCTGCTGGAGGATTTCGACCTTCCGGTCGCGCTCGCGGCGGCGCAGCTCCTTCAGCAGTGGACCGGAAAGTCGTTCGACATCGATCCGCACCCGCGACCGCGAGTGAGCGCGGCATCCGCGCCAGGCAATCCCGCGCGCATCAAGCTCGGGAACGGCCGGATCCTGCACATCCAGCTGCTGACCGAGGTCGCGCCGCTCTCCACCGGCCGGTTTGCGCAGCTCGCCGCCGCCGGATACTACAACGGTCTGACCTTTCACCGCGTGCTTCCCAATTTCGTGGCGCAGGGCGGCAGTCCCGGCGCGAACGAGTACTCGGGCGACGGCCCCTACCTGCGCGACGAAATCAGCCTGGCGCCGAACCGCCTCGGCTCCGTCGGGCTGTCGACGCGCGGACGTGACACAGGCGATGCGCAGTTCTTCGTCAACCTGGTGGACAATCCCCGGCTCGACTTCGAATACACGGTCTTCGGCGACGTGATCGACAGCGATTTGAATCTGCTCGCGACCATCGAGGAGGGGGAGCGGATCGTCTCGGTGACCTTCGACACGGACGAGGACGACAAGAAGCACACACCCCTGAGCCCTGAGCCCTGAGCCTTAAGCCCCTCTGTCCGGTGCTATGCTGAGGGCGCCAGCCCCTCAGGAGGTGTTCATTGCACGGCGCCTGGATGATTCCCGCCATCTTCTCCTTCGCGCTCTCCGCCGCGCCGGCCGGCCAGCATGGTACCGAGGCCGGAACCGCCGAGCCCAGGAAAGGCGACCCGCTGGTTGTGACCGGCTGCATCATCGGTCCCACCATCGAAGAAACCGACACGCTGCGGAGCTTCCGGCTCACCGGTGATAAAGCGATCGTCAAAGAGCTCGCAAAGGAGCACGCCGGGCACATCGACGAGGTCTCCGGCACGCTGAAGTCCACGCTCGCGTCCGGGACGACGCACGGCAGGCAGTTCGGCAGGAGCCGAGTTTCGATCGGCATCGTCGAATCGAAATCGCGACCGGCGCCCGATCGGGGCGAGGCGCTGCCGGTGCTCGCGGTCAAGTCGTTCCGGCACCTGCCGGGCGTCTGCAGCAAGTGACGATGGCGGCATCCTATCGCTTTGGTGCGTTTGCGGTGGATGCCGGCTCGTTCCGGCTGACTCGTGACGGCACGGTGATCCCGCTGTCGCCGAAAATCATCGACCTGCTGCTGTATCTCGCCGCGCGGCAATCGGCGCTGGTTCCGAAGGACGAGCTCTTCTCCGCGCTGTGGCCGGATGTCG
>JBDTSX010000227.1:0-7645 GCA_039930925.1 Acidobacteriota bacterium
CCGCTCAATGCGCTGGCGATCGCCGCGGCGTCCGGGGTGGTAGTGTCCCCCCTCGCGGCCTTCGACGGCGGCTTTCTCCTCTCGTTCGGCGCGGCGCTGGGCATTCTGCTCGGCGCGCCGCGGCTGCGTCCGCCGAGACCAGCTTCGGATCGGCGGAGCCTGGCGACCGCTGCCGCGCGATCCGCAGTCAATCCGGCCGTCGTCTCGGGTCCTGGCGGCGCGTTCCGGGACTCGCACCGGTGGGCGAGGCGGCGCTGGATCACTCTGCCGGGGTCGACGGCCGCAGCGGTTTGGGCCACGTGCCAGTTGTCGCGCGTCGCCCGCGGTCTCGCGTCCGCGATGGCGGGGCTGTTCGTCGCGACCGTTTGTGCCGAAATCGCACTGGCGCCGCTTGGCGCCGCCTTGTTCTCACGGATCACGTTCGCTGGACTGATCCTCAACTTTGCCGCGATTCCGCTGATGGCGATCGCCCAGACCGGAGCGATGGCCACGCTCGCGGCGGCGCCTGTTGCCGGGTGGGCGGCTCGCGGCTGCGGCTATGTCACGCACCTGGCCGCGTCCGGCATCGTGCGATCCGCCGGCCTTGTCGATCTCGCCCCGTGGCTCTCCCGCGACGTTCCGCCGCCAGCCTGGTGGCTGGTTGCCGCCTACTACGCGTCGTGCATCGTCATGCTCGCACTCCCTCGTCTCGTGCGCGTCGGCGTGTGCGGCCTCGCGGTGTCGGCGGCGGTGATGCTGGCGGGGGCACCGGCGACGTCGCGCATGGGAATGCCTCGCCGCGCGCCAGGAACACTGCGGGTGGTGTTTCTCGATGTCGGTCAGGGGGATGCCACCGTGGCCATCCTGCCTGATGGACGCGCCCTGCTCGTGGACGCCGGCGGGCTGGCCGGCTCCGCGTTCGACATCGGTGACCGGATCGTCGGCCCGTCGCTGCGCGCCCTCGGGGTGCGGCGCCTCGAGACGCTGGTGCTGACTCACGGGGATCCCGACCATGTCGGCGGCGCTCCCGCGGCGCTGCGAGCGTTCGCGCCGCGCGCGATCTGGGAGGGAGTCCCGGTGCCGCCCCACGCCGGCCTGCGCGAGCTTCATGAGCTCGCCATGCACGCCACGCTGTCCTGGAGGACCGTGCAGGCGGGCGATCGCGAGGCCGTCGGCGCGGTGGAGACCCGCGTGCTGCATCCGCCGCCGCCGGCATGGGAGCGGCAGCGTGTCCGCAATGACGATTCGGTGGTGATCGAGCTTCGGATGGGCGTCGTCTCGTTCGTGCTACCGGGCGATATCGAGTTGGAAGGGGAGCGGCTGGCGGCGACCCGGCTCGATCTGGGCGCCGTCGCGATCGTGAAGGCGCCGCACCACGGCAGTGCGACCTCCAGCTCCTCGGGGTTCATCGCAGCGGCCCATCCCTCGGCGGTCGTGTTCAGCGCGGGACGCGGCAACCGGTTCGGGCATCCCGCTCCTGCCGTCGTTGCGCGCTATCGCGGCGCGGACGCCTCGATCTTTCGCACCGACCAGGACGGCGCGATCGTCATGGACACCGACGGAAGCACCGTGCAGATCACCACCTGGTCGGGGCGCCGGATGATGCTGCCGCGCTGAACGCGCCGGCGAGAGCCTGAGGTCGGCCACCGTCAAGGCACCGAACGCTATGTCCTCCTGATCGTCTTTGGGATCTTCGCCGGCTTCGCACTGGCCATCGGCTGGCGCTGCGGGACAGTGGGCGATGTCGGCGCAGGCTCCTCCCGCTTCACCGCCTGCCACTCCGCCTCCATTGCCTCCGGCGTCGCGTCGTGAACGGACTGGCCTCGTGATTCGAACGCGTGCTCGATCGCTTCGAAACGCGTGCTGAACTTCTGGTTGGCCTTCCGCAGTGCCGACTCCGGCTCGATCCCGAGCTTGCGTGCGAGATTGGAGATCGTGAACAGGAGGTCGCCCATTTCCTCTTCGGCGCGGTCCGAGCCTTCGCCCTCGACGGCCCGGCGCAGCTCGGAGACCTCTTCCTCGATTTTGCGGACGACGTCGGTGGTATGCGGCCAGTCGAAGCCGACCGCCGCGACCCTGGAGCCGATCTCGTGGGCGCGCAGCAGCGACGGCAGGGCCTTCGGGACGCCGCGCAGCAGCGATCGGCGGACGCCCGCGTCCTGCTGCTCGCGGGCCTTGATCTGCTCCCACTGCTCGAGGACCTGGCCCGCGGTCGCCACGCGAGTGCCGTCCGGCGTGAAGATATGCGGATGCCGGCGGATGAGTTTGGTGGTGATCGCGCGCAGACACTCCGCGATCGTGAACCGGCCCTCGTCAGATTCGATCTGGGCGAGGAACACGCCTTCGAAAATCAAGTCGCCGATTTCGCCGAGCAGCGCGGGATGATCCCGGCGGTCGATCGCATCGAGCACCTCGTAGGTCTCTTCGAGCACGAACCCGCGGAGCGACTCGATGCTCTGTTCGCGGTCCCAGGGGCATCCGTCCGGACCCCGGAGCCGCGCCATGATGTCCACCAGGGCCTGGAATGCGTTGCCGGCCGAGGCCGGCTGCGCCGCCTGTGCGCGCCGCTTCGAGGGCCTCGTCCGGCCCGCAGGATTCGAACCGGGACGCGTCGGACGGTGTGCCGCGGCGCGGCCTCGCGCGCTTTTCGCCATCGGTGACTATGCTAGCATTCGGTCGTGGACACACCGGATCCGGGCATCACGTTCAGCGGCTTCATTCTGTCGCTCGCGACGACAGCCGCGGTGCACTTCGGCGATATCGCCGACCCCAACACCGGCGAGAAGGATGAGCCCAACCTGCCCGCTGCGGCGCAGATGATCGAGCTCATCGCGATGCTGCAGGAGCGGACCAAGGGCAACCTGATCGAGCCCGAAGAGCGGCTGCTCGACGATCTCCTCTACGAGCTGCGGCTTCGCTTCGTCGAGGCGCAGAAGGACGAGAAGCGCATCATCGAACCGTGACCCCGTAGTTTGCGCATCACCTTCCTCGGCACCGGCACGTCCCACGGCGTCCCCATGATCGGCTGTGATTGTGCCGTGTGCCGATCGACCGATCCGCGCGACCGGCGGTGGCGGCCATCCGTACTGATCGAGACCGACGATGGTCAGTCGCTGCTGGTGGACGCCGGGCCCGACTTGCGCACCCAGGCGCTGGCATTCGGCGTCAGGCACGTGGACGCGATCCTGTTCACGCATGGCCACGCCGACCACATCCTGGGTCTCGACGAGATCCGCCGGTTCAACGCCATGCAGCGCCGTCCCATGGCGGCGTTCGGCGACGACCATACTCTGCGCGACATCCGCAGCACGTTCGGCTACGTCTTCGATCCGGAGACACCACGCGGGGGCGGCCTGCCCGAGCTCGAGCTCTTCGCGATCCGGGGGCCGTTCTGCATCGGCCGCCAGGAGATCGTCCCCGTCCCGGTCTTTCACGGGCAGCGCCCGATTCTCGGCCTGCGCGTCGGCTCGCTGGCGTACCTGACCGACTGCAGCCGGATCCCGGACGGGTCGTGGCCGCTGCTCGAGGGGCTCGACCTGCTCGTGCTGGACGCCTTGCGCGAGCGGAAGCACCCGACCCATTTTTCACTCGGTGAAGCGATCGAAGCCGCCGAGCGCATCGGCGCCCGGCGCACCCTCTTCACGCACATGTGCCACGACCTGGGCCACACCGCCACCAGCGCGCGACTGCCGCCGGGGATGGCGCTCGCTTATGATGGGCTCGTGGAGGAGGTCGGGAGCGCGGACGGTGGTCTGCAGGGAACGGTGAAGTCCGACGCCGCCCGCGCGGCATCTGAGTTGGATTCGACGCATCGCCGCTGAAGGCGAACCCAAACGTAACCGAACCGAACCGAACCAGAACTAGAACCGAAACCCGACCCGCACCGAAACCAACCTAAAACTGAAAACCCTAAAACGGTAAAACTTCTTCACTTGCACATCGCCCACTTTCCCGACGATCCGCCTCCGCGCTGGAACCAGCCTGTGCTGGCGCTCGGCAACTTCGACGGGCTTCACCGCGGCCACATGAAGATCATCGACCGGGTCAGGCGCCGCGCCGGCGAGCGCGGGGGCACGCCTGCGGCGATGACGTTCGATCCGCACCCGGCGCGCGTGCTCCGGCCGGACAAGGCGCCGCCGTTGCTGATGACCAAGGAGCAGCGGCTCGAGGCGCTGGCCCGCTCGGGGATGCAGGGGGTCGCCGTGGTGCGATTCACCCACGAGCTGTCGCTTTGGGATCCGGAGATGTTCGTGCGCGCCGTGCTGGTCGAGTGGCTGCACGTCGCGGAGGTCTGGGTCGGAGCGAACTTTCTCTTCGGGCACGATCGCGCCGGCACGTTCACGGTTTTGCGCGGCCTCGGCGCGCGCTACGGGTTCCGGGCGGAGAAGATCGATCCGGTCCGCTACAAGGACTTCGTCGTCAGCAGCACGCGGGTCCGCCGGCTGGTGGGCGAAGGGCGCGTGGACGAAGCGGGCGCGCTGCTCGGGCACCACTATTTCCTCGACGGCACCGTGACCCGAGGGGCGGGGCGCGGACGCGAGCTGGGGTTTCCGACGGCAAACCTCGCCACCACCAACGAGCTGGTTCCGCCGCCCGGTGTGTATGCCACGACCAGCACGATCGACGGCGTCGTCTGTCCGTCGATCACCAATATCGGGCTCCGGCCGACCTTCGGCGACGTCCAGCGCGTCGTGATCGAGAGCCACCTCTTCGACTTCACGCGCGATCTGTACGACACGACCGTGCGGCTGTCGTTCGTGCAGCGCATGCGCGACGAGCGCGCATTTCCCGACGTCGACGCGCTGCGCGCCCAGATCGAGGCCGATTGCCGCAGCGCGCGGCGGCTGTTCGGCCGCATTTCGCTGTAGAATCGTCGGCATGTCCCAATCGCCGGGAGGCGCGTCGCGTACGCTCGTACTGCGCTTGTCCGTGCCGGCTCAAGGCGTGTTGCGCTCGATTGCGGCCGATATTGCCGGCCGGGTCGCCGACTATGTCGGCTCGCAGGTGCCTGCTCCTGGGGAATTGACCGCCGCCGTCGAAGCGGTCGCATCCCGCGTGGCGCCTGACGGGAGCCAGACCGACATCACGTTCGAATTTCGTCAGATCGAGGGAGAGCTGCTGATCGAGGCCCGCTGTGGGAACCGATCCTCCGAGGTCCGCTGGCCGCTGCCTGCCTGACCGCAACTGGACCGCACCCCACCACCCATTCCGATGCGCCTGTACAACACCCTGACCCGCCGCGAAGAGGACTTCGCGCCCGCGAGAGGCAATCTCGTTCGGATGTATACCTGTGGCCTGACCGCGTACGCGCGGGGCCACATCGGCAACTTCCGGACCTTCGTGGCGCTTGACGTCCTGCGGCGCGCGCTCAAATACGAGGCCGGCTACGAGATGCGCCAGGTGATGAACTTCACCGACGTGGACGACCGCACCATTCTCGAGTCGAAGAAAGCGAGCGTGCCGCTGCGGGAGTACACGGGGCGCTTTATCGACGCCTTCATGCAGGATGCCGCGGCGCTCGGGCTCGAGCAGCACGAGGAGAATCCGCGCGCAACTGACGACGCCAACATCGCGGCGATGGGGGAGACGATCAAGGCGCTGGAGGCGAACGGCCACACCTATCGCAGCGACGGCTCGATCTACTTCAAGATTTCGACTTTTCCCGAATACGGCAAGCTCGCGCACCTCGACCACGCCGGCATCAAGAGCGGCGCGCGCATCGACTCGGATAAATACGAGAAGGAAGATGCCCGCGATTTCGTGCTCTGGAAAGCGACGCAGGAAGGCGAGCCGACCTGGGATCCGGGCATTGGTCCGGGGCGCCCGGGCTGGCACATCGAGTGCTCCGCGATGGCCCTGCGGCTGCTGGGAGGCCCGCCTCTCGACATCCACGCCGGCGGCGTCGATCTGATTTTCCCGCACCACGAGAACGAGATCGCGCAGAGCGAAGGAGCGACCGGCCGCCAGTTCGCGCGGTTCTGGGTTCACGTCGAGCACCTGATGATCGAGACCGAGCCCGATCAGCACGACTACAAGGGGGCCGAGAAGATGTCGAAATCTCTCGGCAACGTCTACAACCTGCAGGACATCGTCGAGCACGGCTTCCGCCCGTCGGCGCTGCGCTATTTGTATCTCGGCGTCCACTATCGCAAGCAGCTGAAGTTTTCCTGGACCGCGATGGGGCAGGCGGAGGAATCGCTCACCCGCCTGACGGATTTCCTCGCCCGGACCGCCGCGCTGCCGGCCCGCGACCCGAACCCCGGGATTGCGGCGCGGCTCGACGAAGCCGTCGCGGCCTTCTCCGGCCATATCGTGGACGACGTGAATACGGCCGCGGCGATTGGCGTGATCTTCGACCTCGTGCGCGCGCTCAACTCCGCCATCGACGCCGGCGAGCTCGGCGCGGCCGACGGGGAAATCGTGCGCGCCGCGTTCGAGCGGTTCGACCAGGTGCTCGGCGTGCTCGCGCTGCGGCGGGCCGAGGACGAGCGTCCGCCGGTCCCGGTCGAGGAAATCGAGCAGCTGATCGACGCCCGCCGCGCCGCCCGGCTGGCGCGCCACTTCGCCGAAGCCGATCGGATCCGCAAGGACCTCGACGCGCGTGGCATCGTCCTCGAAGACACCGGCTCCACGACGCGGTGGAAGCGCAAGTGAGTGATTCGGTGATTCGCGATGCGTGGATTCGCGATCAGGGATTCGCGATCAGTGATTCGCGATCAGTGATTCGCGATCAGTGATTCGCGATGAGTGATTAGTGATCAGTGATCGAAGGCCCTGACATCAAGACGCCGCTGCCCGGCCCCAAAGCCAGGGCGATCATCGAGCGGGACGGGAGGTTCGTCTCTCCCTCGTACACGAGAGACTACCCGTTCGTCATCGCGCGGGGGGACGGCGCGGTGGTGGAGGATGTGGACGGCAATCGATTCCTCGATTGCTCCGCCGGCATTGCCGTCAACTCGACCGGGGTGTCGCATCCCGACGTCGTCGCCGCGATCGTCGATCAGGCGCAGAAGTTCATTCACATGTCCGGGACCGACTTCTACTACGAGCCGCAGGTCCGGCTCGCGGAGTCGCTCGCCGGGATCGTGCCGATTGACGGACCGGTGCGGACATTCTTCGCCAACTCCGGAACCGAAACCACTGAAGCGGCCCTGAAGCTGGCGCGGTATCACACCCGGCGCCACGGTGTGATCGCCTTCCTCGGCGGGTTCCACGGACGGTCGATGGGCGCGCTGTCGCTCACCGCCAGCAAGTCGGTGCAGCGGCACGGATTCGGGCCATTCCTGCCGGGCATCTATCACGCCCCGTACCCCAACACCTATCGCTTCAAGGGCAGCGCGGATCAGTGCGCGGCCGACAGCCTGTCCTTCATCACCGAGCAGATCTTCGTCCACCTGGCGGCGCCCGACGAGATCGGGGCGATTGTGGTCGAGCCGATCCAGGGTGAAGGAGGCTATGTCGTTCCGCCGCAGGCGTTCCTGCAGGGACTCCGCGAGATCGCGACCGAGCACGGGATCCTGCTCGTCGTGGACGAAGTGCAGTCCGGCATGGGGCGGACGGGGAAGATGTTCGCATCGGAGCACTTCAACCTGAAAGCGGACGTCGTCAACATCGCGAAAGGGATCGCCTCGGGTCTGCCGCTCGGCGTCACGTGCGCGCGCGCCGA
>JBDTSX010000228.1:0-7636 GCA_039930925.1 Acidobacteriota bacterium
CTGCCAGGGATTTTCGAGGCCGGTGGCGACGACGCGCATCGAGAACTGTTCCGTGCCTGGGACGGCGTCCTGTGCGGGGACAGCCATCCAGGCGAGAAAGAGTACCAGGCAGCTGATTGGCATACGGGCATTCTGAGCGCATTGCGGAGCTGGTGCAAATCCCCGAACTCGGTGAGCACCAATCCGGTTGATGCCACAATGGACGCGACATGAAGAACCCAGGCACGGCAGCCGTCCTCAGCGCGATCCTTCCGGGGATCGGACAGTTCTACAACGGTGATTTTCTTCGGGGAATCTTCTGGCTGATCGTCACGCCCGGCATGTGGATTGGCACCGGCGGCCTGTTCGGCTGGGTGTGCCACGTCATCGCCGCGATGACCGCCCATCACCGCGCGAAGAAGAAGAATTACCTGGTCTCCACCTCGTAAATGTAGAGCGTGGACGTGTCGTCTTCGGGCAGGAAGTAGGCGCGCAGCCCGCGCGCGTCCGGCCTGCCGGGAGCGCCGTCGAACGGCTCGATCCAGGCGGGGTTGTGCGTCATGTCCATGCCCCCTGCGGTCCAGAGCAGGAGCGGGACCTGGTGCAGCGGACGCCCATCGACGAGATTCACGAGCTCGATCCCTCCGAGGCGGAACGGCGGCGTGTCGGGAGTTCGGCGCAGTTCCGTCACACCGGTACAGAGCATGCGGCGTTGGCCAGCGTATTTGCAGTCCTGATAGTCCAGATAGTGTGACGTGTTGAGGGTGCGCAGCCGCGCCGGCGGGGTGGCGGCGTTGGTGACCCGGCCATCACGGCTGAGCGTCCAGCGATAGAAGCGCCGGGAGCCCCAGCTCACACCGTGCAGCGCCCGATCCTCGGTATCGTGGACGATGCCGCCGATGTGGTCGGCGAACCGGAAGACTTCCTGCGCCTTCATCGTGCGCGGATCCACGCGATAGACAATCGATCGGCTGTCCGGCCGGTACTCGGCGACCGGCACCCAGATATCCTTGCCGTCGTAGTCGATTCCGCCGGGATGATAGACCGTGCCTTCTCCAAGCGTGAGCTCGCGAATCAGGCGGCCTTGCAGATCGATGGCGAAGAGGTGGCCGGTGCCTTCGCCGGGATCGCGGTCGTAGCCGCCGACGGGCTGCGGGAACCGCTTCACCGGCACCCGCACCTCGACCGAGGAGACGTACAGCGTGTCCCCGATCTTCACCATCCCTTGTGGATGGTAGGTACGAAAGCCAATCGGGACCGAGCCGACCAGCTTCCACGAGGTGTCCCGCGTGAGCTGCTGTACCCGCTCGGCCAGGGCCGAGTGCGGTCCCGCCGGGCTGGCGATGAGCGCCACCGTCAAGGCAGCAAGCGCCACCGCACCAGTCAGGAGCCTTCGCACGCAACATTTCCCCTTTGGTCTCAAGCCCAGCTCCTCTGATGACCCGGTGGCCGCCTGACGTCCTCAGCCTGCGGCCCTGAGCTCTGAATACAGAAATCTTACATTCGCCCGCGGGCAGTCCTGCTATGGTCACTACTGAAACGAGGGTGAATGGCTTCGCCGACCTTGATGTACGGACGGAAATATCAGACCGGTCTCAACGGGATCACGACGGTTGCGATGGCCGCGTTCCACGCCGGTGCGTTCGCCGCCTTCTTCTTTCTCGACACCGGCGCGATCCTGACGGCGCTCGTGCTCTATTGCGTGTCTGGCATGCTCGGCATCGGGATGAGCTATCACCGGCTGCTGACGCACCGCGGCTACAAGACCTACAGGTGGGTCGAGTACTTCCTGACCTGGTGCGGGACGCTGGCGCTCGAAGGCGGGCCGATCTTCTGGGTCGCGACCCATCGCATCCATCACCAGCACTCGGATCATGAAGGCGACCCGCACTCGCCGCGTGAAGGCACCTGGTGGGCGCACGCCGGCTGGATCCTGAGCGGCGAGGGGCTGCATCACGACGCGTCGGTGCTCGCGAAATACGTGCCCGACCTGGTGCGCGATCCCGTCCACGTCTGGTTCTCCAAATGGCACTGGACCTCGAACGTCATCGTCGGACTGGCACTGCTCGCGTATGGCGGCATCCCCTACGTGCTCTGGGGGATCTTCTTCCGGACGACCGTCGGTCTCCATGCGACCTGGCTCGTGAATTCGGCGACGCACAAGTGGGGATCGCGCCGGTTCGCCACCCGCGACGACTCCACGAACAACTGGTGGGTGGCGCTGCTCACGTTCGGCGAGGGCTGGCACAACAATCATCACGCGCACCCGACCAGCGCGCGCCACGGTCTCGCGTGGTACGAAGTGGATTTCAACTGGATCGGCATCCGTGCGCTGCAGGCCGTCGGACTGGCCTGGGACATCAAGCTGCCGCGCGGCGGCAAGACGATCCTTGCCACCGAGAACGATTCTTCCTCAGAAGGACAGGCGGTCGCGTAGCGGCGGGGCCGCGACAATGCGCGACCTCTACAGAAGCAGCGATTCCACCCGGTGGGCGTGCACCATGTTTTCGCACGGCGACCACGAAAACAGCGTAAACCGCCCGTCCTGCGACGCAACCAGCGCCACGACCTCGCGCTGATCCTGGATGAACTGTGCCGCCGACAGGTGCCGCGTGCCTCCGAGCTCGGCGGGATGGACGATGGTGGCAGAGCTGTTTTCAATCGGTTCGGTCATCAGCACCTGTTCAACGCTCGTCCAGCCGTCGCGCCGGCCGATCTTCGCGCCAAACGCGAGGAGCTCGTAGTGGTCGGTGATCACCGTCGCGCCGTCGACCGCGGTCAGTCCCGCGATCAGGTCTACGGTCCGCGTCAGCGTCTCCTGCCAGCGGCGGTCGTGCCTGGCGTCCGGATCGTCGCGCATGAGGGCGGCGAGCTCGGTGAACGGCGGCGACACCGCATAGGACACCGGGTGGAGAATGGATTCCCGCCACTGTTCGGTTCCGGCGGGCACCACCAGAAGCGAGCCGCCACGATGATGCGCTCGCATCGACACGGCCAGCTCCACCAGCACATTGAGATTCTCGACGCCGGCACGCGGCGAGTGGAAGCCGAGCAGCGTGGTCAGCAGCGGCGGGCAATCAGGCAGGTCTGAGGCGTCCTCGTCCACCAACTTGATGCGGTCGGCTTCGAGTACCAGCACGTTGACGAATTTTCCGGCCTCGGTTCGTCGGTGCTTGACGACCAGCAGACCCGGCTGCACGACCTCGAGCACGAAGCAGAACAGCGGAATCGCATGCGCCGTGCCCCACACCCGCAGTGCATCGTCGCCATCGCGCGAGACGCCCAGATGAACGCCGGGGCGCTCGACCGCCGGCGCCATCTTCGCCAGCGCCACCGGCCCGAGTGCGAGCGGCCGTTCGAACAGCATCGGCCCGACGGTGTGCTCGGGCCGGAGCAGCGCCAGCGAGATTTTCGGCTCGTACCCTTCCTCGCGCCTCAGGCTCGCCCAGAATGCGGCATCGATGAGCCCTTCGATGTCGGCGGCGGTCGGTGGCGGCGCGGCGGTCTCGCCGGGCGACGCGTGGCGGGCGAAGTAGCGTTCCAGCGTGGCCGCGGCCGCTCGCGCAGCAGGGTAGGGAGGTGCTGACATGCTCGCACGATTCTACAGGTGCGCCGCCCCTGCCGCCGGAGTCCTCACGGATGTCAGGCCTGTGCATCCTATCTACTGCTTGTTCTTCCGGCTAAAGGCGGAAGCCACGAGGTCGAGGGGCTGAAGGTGGAAGTCACGGGGTTCAGCGCCTGAAGGTGGAAGCCACGGGGTCGAGCGCCCGAAGGCGGAAGCCGCGGGGTCGAGCGCCCGAAGGCGGAAGCCAGCGGGGTCGAGCGCCAGAAGGCGGTAGCCGCGGGGTCGAGCGCCCGAAGGCGGAAGCCAACAGGGTCGAGCGCCGCACCCACGGGCTTAAGAATTGGAGTCCTTGTGGCTTCCGCCTTCAGGCGGAAGGACCCGCGCATCGTCCAGCCAGGCACCACCGACCTGCCTCCTCAATGTGAGGAGACTTTCCGCGCGGCCTGCTAAGATACGCCACGTCCACGCGCCGCTCGCGACGTGGGATCGACATCACCGGAGACGATCAGCGATGCCCAGGCCGAGAGTGTTCGTGACCCGCGTGATTCCCAAGGCAGGACTCGACCTCGTGCAGGCGGCCTGCCAGGCGGACGTCTGGACCGACCAGCTGCCCCCGTCGCGCCAGGTACTCCGGGAACGGCTGGCCGGCTGCGAGGGGGTGCTGTCGCTGCTCACGGACCGCTTCGACGCGGAGCTGATGGACGCGCTCCCGCAGCTTCGTGTGATCTCGAACTATGCCGTCGGGTTCAACAACATCGACGTGCCCGCCGCCACCGAGCGGGGGATTTGCGTCGGCAACACTCCCGGCGTGCTGACGGACGCGACCGCCGACATGGCGTTCTGCCTGCTGATCGCCGCGGCGCGGCGGGTGGTCGAGGGGCACAACTATACGCTCGCAGGCCGGTGGAAAACCTGGGAGCCGCTCGGGCACATCGGCCAGGACTTGACCAAGAAGACGATTGGGATCGTCGGCATGGGACGGATCGGTTACGGGGTGGCGCAGCGGTGCCATGGCGGCTGGGGGATGAAGGTCCTCTATCACGACATGCACCGCAGCGAGGCCGCGGAGAACGACCTCGGGGCACGCCAGGTGGATTTCGACACGTTGCTGGCGGAGAGCGACTTCATCAGCGTGCACACCGACCTGAACGACACCACGCGGGGGATGTTCAACATGGCCGCGTTCCGCAAGATGAAGCCGACTGCGGTCTTCGTGAATACCGCCCGGGGCCCGATCGTTCACGAGCCCGACCTGTACTCGGCGCTGCGCGATAACGTCATCTTCGCAGCGGGCCTCGACGTGACCGACCCCGAACCGCCGTCGCCGGCAGATGCACTCCTGCATCTGCCGAACCTGGTCATCGCGCCGCACATCGCCAGCGCGACGGTGGCGAGCCGGAACGGGATGGCGGAGATTGCCGCCGAGAACCTGACGCTCGGGATCGCCGGGAAGCCGCTTCGCAACTGGGTCAACCCTGAGGTCGCACCGGGCCGGCGCCAGCCGCCGCCGGCGTAACCCGCCGCCAGCAGGTCAGTCTCCACGCCATCAGTGGTCTCCGAACCGGTCGTGGCGGCGGGAACTGTCACCCGGTCACGCTCTCCCGAGCCGATTATTCTGACGCGTTTCTGTCGCTCGGCCGAACCGCGTCGTCACCACTACGTCATGCGGCTCCTGATACACTTGCGCGATATCTGCGGCGGCTGAAGCCCGGGGTAACGCCGTGCCCTGAGTGCGGCCAGCCTCCCCTCCGTTCTCGCGCTGCCGGTACACCTGAAGAGGTCTGTTGTGAAGCGAATCCTGGCCGTCGTCCTCGCGCTCGGCGCTCTCGCCGCTGTGCCTGTCCCTCAATCGCCATCCGCGAATGGTCCCGACGTCCGCCTGGTCCTGCTCATCGCTGTCGATCAGTTCCGTTACGACTACCTGACGCGGTTCCGGGCCGACTACACCGGCGGATTCAGGCGCCTGTGGACCGAAGGCGCGGTGTTTACCGACGCCAACCTCGAGCACTATCCGACCGTGACCGCGGTGGGGCACTCGACGATGCTGACGGGGGCCACGCCGTCGGTGAGCGGAATCATCGGCAACGACTGGTTCGATCGGGGGACCGCGGCGATGGTGACGAGTGTCGGCGACAGCACCGTGAAGCTGGTCGGCTCTGCCACTGAAGGCGGTTCATCGCCTCGCCGGCTGCTCGTCAGTACCCTGGGCGACCAGATGAAAATGGCGTCCCCGTTCCCGAAAGGCTCGGCCGACGCGCCGAGGTCGATTGGCATGTCGCTGAAGGACCGATCGTCGATCCTTCCGGTCGGCCGGGGTGCCGACGCTGCCTATTGGTGGGATACCAAGACCGGCAATTTCGTCAGCAGCACCTATTACATGAAGGAGCTGCCGGCCTGGGTCCGGGCATACAACGATCGTCATCTCGCGGATGCGCATGCGGGTGACGCATGGATGGCGCTGACACCTCCCGGCGCGCTGATCAAACAGATGCCTGCGGAACGCAGCGCCGCCCTGTACGACGCGGTGTATGCCAGCCCATACGGTAACGAGTTGCTGCTCGGGCTGGCCTCGGACGCCGTCGTCCAGGAGCGCCTCGGCCAGCGCGGCGTGACCGATGTCTTATCGGTCAGCTTTTCATCCAACGACTCGGTCGGCCACACCAACGGACCCGATTCGCCACAGGTGCGGGACATCGCACTGCGCACCGATTTGATGGTGGGTCAGCTGCTCGATCGGATCGACAAGACGGTCGGGCTCCAGCACACGCTCGTGGCGTTCACCGCCGACCATGGTGTCGCGCCACTGCCGGAGACGCAGCAGGAGCGCGGCCTGCCGGGCGGCCGCATGACCAACAAAGACGTGTTCGATCCCATCCAGCATGCGCTCGAAACCCAGTTCGGCGCCGGGAAATGGCTGATGGGGACCGCCGGCTCCTCCCCATATCTGAACTACGACCTGATGGCGAAGCTGAAGCTCGATCCCGCGGAAGTCCGGCGGGTCGCGGCGAATGCCGTGATGGCGGTGCCGCACGTCGCTCGTGTCTACACGAGGGATCAGCTGCTGCGCGGGGACGTGGCCGAGGATCGGATTGGCCGGCGCGTCGTCCGCGGGTTCAATGCGCAGCGCTCGGGCGATCTCGAAATCATTCTCGAGCCGTTCTGGATGCGCCAGGCGACCGGAACCACGCACGGCACGCCGTATAACTACGACGCGCACATCCCGCTGATCCTGATGGGGCCGCGAATCCGCGCTGGCGAGTACCCCGACCCCGTCGCGCTCAACGATCTTGCACCGACGCTGGCGACGATCCTTCACGTCGAGCCGCCGTCGGGCTCATCGGGGCGGGTGTTGTCCGAAGCGCTTCGGCCGGCCGCTGTGGCCGGTTCGTCCTCGCAATAAGGCGTCGCGGCGTCAGCACCTCGCGGCCCGATGGTTGGTCGCGCGCTGCTCGGACGGGATTTCTCCCCTATCGTCAGCCCAACTGGAGGCGCCATGCACCTTGCCAGGTCTCTCTGTGCAGCCTGCGCGTTGACTGTCTCGATCGCCGCCGCCGACAGACCCGCCGAGATTCCGCTCTGGCCCGACGGGGCGCCCGGCTCTCAGGGCAAGCCGATGAAAGAGGTCGTGACCACCTCGGCGAGCGGCGAGCTCAGCGTTGCCGGCATTCACCATCCCAGCGTCACGCCCTATCTGCCCGCCCCCGACAAGGCGACCGGGCTGGCGATCCTCGTCATCCCCGGCGGCGGGCATCGCGTGTTGTCGATTACCCACGAGGGATACAACGTCGCCGAATCATTGCGCGACCACGGCATCGCCGCGTTCGTACTGAAGCACCGGCTGGCGCGCGAGGCGGACTCCACCTACAAGATCGAGGTCGAGTCGTTTGCGGACACCGAACGCGCGGTACGCCTCATCCGCAGCCGGGCAGCCGAGTGGGGCATCGATCCGAACCGAATTGGCGCGATCGGATTCTCCGCCGGCGGCGAGCTGGTGTCGATGCTCAGTACCCGTTCCGATGCCGGCAACCCGACCGCGGCCGATCCGCTGGCCCGGCAGAGTTCGAAGCTGACCTTCCAGGCCCTGATTTATCC
>JBDTSX010000229.1:0-7600 GCA_039930925.1 Acidobacteriota bacterium
CCCCGGTGCTCGGCGGCACCTGCCTGAACTGGGGCTGCATTCCGACCAAGGCGCTCCTCGAACACGCGCACGCGCTGAAGGTCGCCCAGAACTGGAAGGAATGGGGCCTGACCCTCGGGCAGGCGGCGATCGGCATCGACATGGCCCAGGTGCAGGCCCGCAAGGACAAGATCGTCAAGGGGCTGACCGGCGGCATCGAGCACCTGTTCAAGAAGAACACGATCGACTGGATCAAGGGCAGCGGCCGCCTGGGCGGCAAGGGCACGGTGGAAGTCACCGACGGCCAGAACCAGACGCTCCTCGCGAAAAAGGAAATCATCGTCGCGACCGGTTCCCAGCCGCGCAGCGTCCCGGGCATCGAGATCGACCGCAAGCGGATCATCACGAGCGACGAGGCGATCGGCCTGCTGGAGATCCCGAAGTCCATCGTCATCATGGGGAGCGGCGCCGTAGGGGTCGAGTTCGGCTCCATTTTTCGCCGCTTCGGCAGCGAGGTCACCATCATCGAGCTCCTTCCCCGCATCGTCCCGGTTGAAGACGAGGCGGTGTCGGCGGAGCTCGAGCGGTCCTTCAAGAAACAGGGGATCAAGGTGTTGACCGGCGCCCGGGTGACGAGCGCCAAGGCCGGAGCGGATCGCGTGGACATCGAGGCGCAGCTGGCCGGCGGGACGACGACCAAGCTCGAGGCCGAGTACCTCCTGGTCGCGACCGGACGCGGGCCGGTGACGAACGGACTCGGCGCGGAGGACGCGGGGTTGCGCCTCGAGCGTGGATACGTGCTGGTTGACCAGGATTTCCGGACCACCGTGCCCGGCATCTCGGCGATTGGCGACGTGATCACGTTCGAAAAGCCCGGACACCCGCAGCTTGCGCACCTCTCGTCGGCCGAAGGGGTGGCGCTGGCGGAGCGGATCGCCGGCCGCGACTACGCGCGGATCAATTACGACCAGGTGCCGGGCTGCACTTACTGCGACCCGGAGATCGGCAGCGTCGGGCTGACCGAGAAGGAAGCGCAGGCGCGGGGCTACGACGTGGCGATCGGCTCCTTCAAGTTCGGCATTCTCGCCCGGGCGCGGATCGCCGGCGAGACGGAAGGCTTCGTCAAGATCGTCTTCGAAAAAAAATACGACGAAATCCTGGGCGTGCACATGATCGGTCCGCGCTCGACCGAGCTCGTCGCCGAGGCCGCGCTGGCGCTCCGCCTGGAGTGCACGGTCGAGGAGTTGATTCGGACGATTCACGCGCATCCGACGATGTCGGAGGCGGTCGGCGAAGCGTCGCACGCCGCGCACGGCGCCGCGATTCACGCATAGGCGTCGTGGCGTCCGGCTTGACCGGGCGACCGCCGATCGCGCGAAGCCGCTCGCGTGGCGTCCGGCTTCAGCCGGACGAACAGCTGCGGGTGAAGTGACCCCGGCGCGATCCGGTCAGGACAGGGCAAGCGACGAAGGAAGCAGATGCCAACACACGTCATGATGCCCCAGATGGGGGAGTCGATCGCCGAGGGCACCATCGTCCGCTGGATCAAGAAGGTCGGAGACTCGATCGACCGCGACGAGCCGCTGTTCGAGATCTCGACCGACAAGGTCGACGCGGAGATCCCCTCCCCCGCGGCGGGCATCCTGACCGAGATCAAGGTCAAGGAAGGGGAGACGGTCCCGGTGAACAGCGTCGTCGCCACGATCGGCGGGGCCGGCGAGGCGGCGGCGGTGGTCGAACCATCGGAAGCGGCGATGCCGGAGGCGGCGGTTGGGCAGCCTGAATCCGGACCGGCCGCGGAGCCGGCCGGGAGTGCGCCGGCGCCGCCCCGCGTCGCCGGTACAAGCGCCGAGCCGAAACCGGCGAGCCATCCGGGCATGGAGACCGGCAAGACGACCACCGTCGAGGACCTGAGGCGGCAGAAATCGTCGCCGCTGGTGCGCCGGATTGCGCGCGAGCACCAGGTGGACATCGGCCGGATCAAGGGTACCGGGCTCAGCGGACGCGTCACCAAGCACGACATCCTCGGGTATCTGGACGGCGGCGCCGCGGTGTCGCAGGCGCCGGCCCCGCAGGCGCCGGCGGCGCCGGCAGGCCCGTCGTTCAAGCCGGGCGAGAACGTCCAGATCGTGCCGATGAGCGCGATGCGGAAGAAGATCGCCGAGCACATGGTGCTGAGCGCGCGCACCTCGCCGCACGTGTATTCGGTCTACGAAGTGAACTTCGCCCGGGTGAGCGCGCTGCGCGAGAAGAAGAAAGCCGCCTACGAGGCGGCGGGCGTGAAGCTGACGTTCACCGCGTTCATCGCGAAAGTGATCGTCGATGCGCTGCGGGCGTTCCCGGTCGTCAACGCGTCGGTCGACGGCGACAACATCGTCTACAAGAAAGATCTCAACGTCGGCATCGCGGTCGCGCTCGAGCACGGCCTGATCGTGCCGGTGATCCGGAACGCCGATCAAAAGAACCTGCTCGGGTTGAGCCGTGCGATCAACGATCTCGCGCAGCGGGCGCGCGCCAAGAAGCTGAGCCCCGACGAGGTGCAGGCCGGGACGTTCACGATCACCAACCCGGGGATTTTCGGCGCGCTATACGGGTTGCCGCTCATCAACCAGCCGCAGGTCGCGATCCTGGGTGTGGGCGTGATCGAGAAGCGCGCGGTCGTGATCGACGATGCGATCGGGATCCGGCCGATGTGTCACTTGACGCTGGGATACGACCACCGGCTGGTGGACGGCGCGGACGCCGGCCGGTTCCTCGCGTTCGTCAAGGAACGACTGGAGAATTTCGAGGACGCATGGACCTGAATTCGGAGCTCGGGACTCGGGGCTTGGGCCTCGAGGTTTCGGACCCCGGATCCCGGCTTCCGGACCCCGTTCTCAATGTTCGCTTTCTCGGCACCCTGCCTTACGCCGAGGCGCTGGAGCTTCAGAAGGGGCTGGTGGAGCAGCGGAAGGCGGGGGAGATCCCCGATCAGTTGTTGCTGCTGGAGCATCCGCCGGTGATCACCCTTGGCGTAAAGGCGCGCGACGATCGGTCGCACGTGCTCGCCACTCCGGAAGAGTTGGCTGCCGCCGGGATCGAGATCGTCCAGACCGGGCGCGGCGGGGACGTCACGTATCACGGTCCCGGTCAGTTGGTGGGCTATCCAATCCTCGACCTCCGGCCGGATCGATGCGACGTCCACCGTTATGTGCGCGATCTGGAGGAGGTCCTGATCAGGGCGGTCGCCCAGCTTGGGATTCGAGCCGAGCGAGCGGCCGGCCTGACCGGAATCTGGGTCGGGGAGGAGAAGCTGGCTGCGATTGGCGTGCGCATCGCGCGCTGGGTGACCAGCCATGGCTTTGCCCTCAACGTCACCACCAATCTGGCGCACTTCGACCTGATCGTCCCCTGCGGCCTCGCCGACAAAGGGGTCACGTCCTTGGAAAAGCTGCTTGGTCATCCGGTGCCCATGGCGGACGTGCAAGATGCCGTGGTGCAGTCGTTTACGGCCGTTTTCGGACGCCAGACTTCTCCTCACGCCTGAATCGGCGCGATCCCACAACCCACGCCTCGGCCTTTCTGGAATAAGAACGCGCATGCGGGTGTTTTCTCCTTCACGGAGGCCCCAGATGCGTCAGCCGGAAGAACAAGAACTCATTGGCAGGATGCAGGCGGGGGACAGCACGGCCGTTATCGATCTGGCTTCGACTTATGGGCCGCGAATCCACCAGCTTGCGTTCCGCTATCTTAAGAACTGGGAAGATGCCGAAGAGGTGACCCAGGACGTGTTGATGAAGGTCCATCGGAAGATCGATGCGTTCCGCGGCGACGCGGCACTCTCTTCCTGGATTTACAGGATCACGTTCAACACGGCGATGTCGCGGCTGCGCAACGGGAAGTTCAGCCGCCCGCACGAAGTCCCGCAGCTGGAATCGATCTCGGTAGACGGATCCGAGCGCCCGGCGCACGAGCCGGCCGATTGGTCGGCGATGGCGGACGACTTGATGCTGCGCTCGCAAATGCGCGATCGGCTGATCGGTGCGCTCACGCACCTGCCGGAGGTGTATCGCGTGCCGGTGATCCTGCGGGATATTCAGGGGCTGTCAACCGAGGAGGCCAGCGCGGTCCTGCGGGTCAAACCGCAGACGCTGAAGTCGCGGCTGCACCGAGGCCGGCTGATCCTTCGCCAGCATCTCGACGAGTTCGCCGGCGGACTCGCGCTGCACACGCGCGAAGCGGAGAACTGAGTTCTGCTGTCAGCGCGGTTGTAGAAATATTCCCATCCCGACGGTCGGCGGGAGCCGCACACGACCGACAATGTCAGCCGATGGCATTCTCGAACAGGGTGCGCTCCTGCCGCGTGAGGGCGGGCTCGATGATCCGCACGATGCCGTCCTGCCCGAGTTCGACGGGCATGGCGGCGACGCGCCCGCGCGAGACGGTGACGAAGCACGAGAATCGCCGGCGCGAGCCGCGTGCGAGGGCCTCGGCGACGCGCGATGCGGCAGAGGCCAGTGCGTAGGGCCCGGGTGGCCAGAGTCCCGGAATGCGGGCCGTCAGCGCGGCGAGCTCGTGGGGCGCCACGTGGGAGGTTAGCGGCTGGCCGAACACCGACGCCTCTTCCCACGCCGCCACCGCTGCACGCGGCGGCACTCCCATCACCCGCAACGAAATCTCCACCCCCGACACGTCCATAATCAGTCCGGCCAGTGCCCGCAGTGCGGACTCGAGCGCGAGTGGCGCCGAACCGACGATCCGCCGCGGCGCCAGGTGCAGTTCGGTGACGGCGCGCGCGATCAGGTCCCGCTGCATCGCGCCCGCGCAGACGATCGGCGCGGAGGACTCGAGCGCGGCCAGCTGCCGGAGCAGCGCGAGCCCGGCCTCGCCGGTGTGCTCCCCCTGGCCGTTCGCGTGATCTGCGATCACGATCGCATCAGCTCCAGCGGCCGCGGCAAGAGACCCCGCCGCCGTGACGCGGGTGCTGAAGCCTTCCACCGGCCCCGCCTGCCGGATGTCGAGCGCCTTTCCCCGCGCGACCTTCTCGTCCAAGTCGATCAGCCGCACTTCGCGCACGCGGTCGCGTCCCGCGAGCTTGTGCGCCACCGCCCCCCCGAGCGCGCCGCTCCCGATAATGGCGATGAAGGACATAAACAGTACAGACAGTCGTGTCCGGGGTCCGGGACTCGGGACTCGGGACTCGGGTCTCGGGACAACGACTCCGATTCCGACTGTCGACTCTAGCGACCCCGACTAACGACTAACGACCAACGACTCGCGTATTGTAGTAGCTATGCGGATGCAGCCTCAAACATCGAGCCTTGCGGGAAGGGTGGCGCTCGTCACCGGCGGATCCCGCGGCATCGGTCACGCTATCGCCGCGGCGCTCCTCGACGAGGGGGCCAGTGTGGTCATCACCGGCCGCGACCAGTCGCATTTGGACGACGCGGTGAAGGAGCTCGGCGGGGGGGATTCGGCGCGCGCGGATCGCGTGTACGCGTCGCGCGCCGATGCGCGGAACGCGAACCACGCGGCCGCGGCGGTTCAGGCGGCGGTCGATCAGTTCGGCGGGCTCGACATTCTGATCAACAACGCCGGCGTCGGCCTGTTCGCCACTGTTGCCGAGATGGACGTGCAGGGCTGGCACGAGGTGATCGACACCAATCTGAGCGGCGTGTTCTTCTTCTGTCACGCGGCGCTTCCGCGCCTCCGCGCGCGCGGCGGCGGATGGATCATCAACATCAGCAGCCTCGCCGGCAAGAACCCGTTCGCCACGGCCGCCGCGTACTGCGCATCCAAGGCCGGGTTGAACGCGTTTACCGAGGCGCTGATGATGGAAGTGCGCCAGGACGACATCCGGGTCAGCTGCGTGATGCCGGGTTCGGTGGCGACCGGGTTCGGCCGCGGCGGCGGGCACGGGAGCAGCGACGATTGGAAGCTGTCGCCCGACGACATCGCGCAGGTGGTGATGGACCTCATCGCGCACCCCGCGCGCAGCCTGCCGAGCCGGGTCGAGATCAGGCCCTCCAAACCTCTCAAGCGCTGACGTGCCTGCCGAATCCCTCGGCGCGATCGCCCACTACAACCTGCTCGAGCGGCTCGGAGTCAGCGCGCTCGGACCGATGTACCGGGCGCGCGACACGAAAGTGGGACGCACGGTCGCGCTGAGACTCGTGCCGGACGCGAGTTTCAGCGATTTCACGGCCCGGGAGCTGTTCCTGGAGGATGCGCGGGCTGCGATGGCGCTGTCGCACCCGAATATCGCCGCGCTGTTCGATGCCGCCGAATACGAAGGCGGGTGCTACCTCGCGTACGAGTTCGCCTCGGGAGTCACGCTGCGCCAGGAGAGCGGTGGCCGCCCGGTCAATCCTCGTCGTGCGGTGGAGCTTGCCGCACAGGTGGCGGAGGCGCTGGCCGAGGGGCACTCCCGCGATGTGCTGCACGGCGACCTGCGTCCAGACACGGTCTTCGTCACGCAGAAGGGCAGCGCCAAAGTCTTGGATTTCGGCATGTCGCGCTGGACCCGAGGAGGAACGATCCGGCTCATCGCGTCGTCCGCGCCCGAATCCCTGGGTGCCGGCACCGTGCCGGTGGTCAGCTACATGTCACCGGAGCAGGCCCTGGGTGCCGGATTCGAT
The DNA here is from genome assembly GCA_039930925.1 of Acidobacteriota bacterium. Classification (GTDB taxonomy): domain Bacteria; phylum Acidobacteriota; class Vicinamibacteria; order Vicinamibacterales; family 2-12-FULL-66-21; genus JALZOC01. The sequence goes on from JBDTSX010000229.1 coordinate 6,597, forward strand.
CATCGAGCCGACGTGTTCTCGCTGGGCGTTGTCTTGTACGAGATGCTCACCGGGCGGAACCCGTTCGCCGGAGGGTCGGTCGCCGCGACTCTGGTGAATATCACCAGCGCGGCCTTGCCGCCGCTGCCGGTCGTCGGCGCGTTCCCCGATCTGTCCGCGATCGTCCTCAAAGCGACAGCGAAGGAGGTCGATAGGCGGTACCAGAGCGCCGTCACGTTTTCGGCGGAGCTGCGAAGCGCCGGCGCGATCCTGGACGTCAGGTCCGGGGACGCCCCGCCGTTCAATGGGCTGCCGCTCGACGAGGAGCGGGGGGCGGGGAAGTGGTGGGCCGCGGCCGCGGCAGGAGCGGCGGCGGTCGCCGCGATCGTGTGGTGGAGCACGCGATGAACGCGGTCCCTGTCAGTCGTGGGGACGCGCCGCCACGAGGATGTCGCCGAGCCGGGTCACGAATGACGAGCGCGCCATGACCTCGTCGATTCCGGCGCCGCGGGCCGCATCGATGAGTCCGGTGTGCACGTGTGAGACGAACCCGAGCATCCGCGTCGAGCCGATTTCCGGGTCCTTCTTGATCGCCGCCACCGTGTCGATCGGGCTGGCCTTGCTGCAGTTCAAGTCGAAGATGATCAGCGACGGGTGCAGTGCCCGTGTCTTGGTCAGGATTTCGGCGGGCGTGCGCGCGAAGACCAACTCGACCCCTGCAAGCTTCGCGGTGGTGCGGATCTTGGAGCTGAAGAGAAGGTCATCCACTGCAGCTATGATCATGCTCGGATCATACTCCACCGGCCTGTAGCCGGAGGGGTCGGCGGTGACCGAGCTCGGCCGTTCGTCGGAGGGGGACACTCAATCGGGACACTCAAGGTTGAGTGTCCCCGTTCGGGGCAGCGGTTCCGCGAGGAACAGCGCCCGCGTATTGACGAACGCCGACACGGCGAACGTGACCAGGAGGCCCGCCACGGCGACCGCGCCGCCGATATCGAACAGCAGATACTTCGAGCCGGCGATCG
>JBDTSX010000230.1:0-7590 GCA_039930925.1 Acidobacteriota bacterium
CTGATCAATCCGCGCTACTGGTCGAACCTGCCGGCCGGCGAGGTGTTCACGACGCCGCACTCGGTGGACGGCAGGTTCGTCTGCGACGGCACCGCCGGCGATTACTTCAACGGCAAGTACGGCATCCTCCATCGCACGCCGCTGGCGCTCGAGATCCGCGGCGGCCGCCTGGTCTCGGCCGCCTGCGACCGGGTCGATCTCGAGCAGGATTTCTGGGACTACTGTCACACCGACGAGAACAGCAACCGGGTCGGAGAACTGGCGTTCGGCACCAACCTCGGCTTGCGCGAGATGATCGGCATCCTGCTGCAGGACGAGAAGGTGCCCGGCGTGCACCTCGCGTTCGGCGATCCCTACGGCAATCAGACGCAGGCCGACTGGAAATCGAAGACCCATGTCGACGTGCTCACCCGCGGCTGCGACGTGTGGATCGACGATGAGCAGGTGATTGCGGCGGGGCAGTATCTGCTGGACCGGTTCGATCTCACCCCGGACCGCGCGATCGTCTGAGCGGCCGGTCCGCGTCGTACCGGCTGTCGCCGGACCGCGCTCGCGGCGTCACCAGCGCGAGACGTACTCGCGCAGCTGATCCTTCCAATACGGCCAGTCGTGGCCCCCGCGCGGCCCCCAGTCGTCGAGATCGTGGCGGACCCCGGTCCGGCGCAGCACGGCCGACATCGCGTACGAATAGCTGCTCTTCTCGAACGGGCCGGTGCCGGTGACCAGCCGGATCTCGCAGCTCGCGAGCTGCTGGTGGAACCACGGATCGCTCAGGTTGGCCATGTAGTCGACCGGATTCTGGAAGTAGAAGTTGTCGTCGTACATGCCGCCCATGAACGCGCGCAGATCGTAGATGCCGGAGAGCGCGTAGCAGCGTTTGACCAGATGGGGATAGTGGAACAGCGTATTGGCCGCATGGTAGGCGCCGAGCGACGGCCCCATCGTCGCGACCGGAATCCCCGGTGTGCCGCAGCTCGCGTGGATGTAGGGGATCGCCTCGTCGCGGATGTACTCGTCGAACATGCGCTGGCGCCAGCTCCGGTGCATGGGGTGCGCCGCCTTGTTCAGGAACGACTCGTGGTTGTTGGCGCCGACGCAGAACACCTTCACCCGGCCGGCCTCGATCAAGTCGCCGATGGCGTCGATCAGTCCGTTGCGCTGCAGCTCCCACTCGTCGCCGTGGCTGGTCGGAAAGGCCAGCAGTGGCGGCCCCCAGTGCCCGAACACCGCCACCCCCATGTCGTGTCCGAGCCGGGGAGAGTACCAAGTTTGATGGGTGATCTGCATGTCTCGCTTTGGTGGAGGGTTGGCGGCAGCCGGACGATTGTAGCCGGATTTGTTGTCCTTCCGCCTGAAGGCGGAAGCCACGAGCGCCTCTTGAAATACCGCCCGCAACTGAATGCTGGTGGCTTCCGCTTTCAGGCGGAAGGAGGCCGGCCCGCAACTGAATGCTGGTGGCTTCCGCTTTCAGGCGGAAGGACGCGGACCCGGAATCGGAGTACGCGTGCCAACTCTAACCGGCCGACGGCGTGCCGTCCTACTTCCACACCCCGAGCAGCTGGCGGACGGTGATCAGCTGTCCGACGTGGTACGAGGTGTGATCCGCGACCAGCAGCAGCTCGCGCAAATACGTCTGGCCGCTGCCGTGCGGAATGGCGGCGCCCAGATCGATGTTAGGGTCTGCGGCCAGTTCCTGCAGCGCTTTGAGATCCGCGCCAAACTGTTCGATGCTCTCGTTCCACGCGCCGGGCGACGGCGGCGCCGGTGTGGGCGGCCAGTAGTCGTCGGGCCAGTGGCGCTCCAGGTACTCCGGGTTGCGGCAGAAGTCGAGGATGTCCTGCTGCGCCCGGCGCAGGTGCTCGAGCAACTCCCACGGCGAGTGCAGTCCCGAGGGCTGCGTCCCGCGCGCCTGTTCCGGCACGTTCGCCACCGCCGCGTCGAAGCCGGCGTGGGCCTCCTCTGACGCGAGGAGCTGCGCACGTTGCTGCCTGATCTGCGTGTCTGTTGCCATGACCTGATTCCGCTCCTCACTTCGCCAGCGGATCCCCGGCGAACCCGGAACCCGCCGCGCGGGTTGTCTTCCAGAGTACCGGCTGTCGTCCATGCGCCCCGCTGCGCATCGCGCGCGGCTGCCGGCAGATCGCTGGCGAAGCGGCGGCAAGTGATTCAAAAGCGTCGAGATGAGCTCCGAGCGGAGCGGTGTGGAGGCGATGGTAGAGCGCCTGCTGGCCAATCGTGCTCTTGGTGCGATCGGTCAACGCGAACACGGCGCCGAGGTTGAAATCGTCCGACGTCCGGCCGTCCAGCCATCCGCCGTCGGAGCTCTCCTCTGGGCGCGACCGATGGTAGCCGGCGATCGCGTGCATGTCCCGGACCCGTTCGACCCGCCGTCCCCAGGTGTCGCGCAGACGCGCAAGGAGCCGGCGACGGGCGCGGCGGTCGAACACGAGCGAGGTGGCGACCAGGATCAGCGGCGCGGTAGCGATCAGCATAAGCGGTGGCTCGAAACCAGATGCGTCCGGCTGAAGCCGGACGCCACGGCCGGTACACCGGCTCGAGGGACAGCGTCGTCACGATTTGACTCGCAGGACATGGCGGTCACATGTCCGGATCGAGATCGCCCGCCGGGAGTCCCGGCGGCGGCAGACGGACGTCCCAGCGCATCGCCGCAAAGCGCAGCAGCGCGATGACGATCATGCCCGCGACCGACGCCGGACGGCGGGGCATTCCGATCGCCTCGAGCGCGAGATAGAGGCTGGCGCCGGCAATCGCGGCGGTCACATACAGGCGTCCGGGCCGCAGGACCATCGGAATCTCCGCGCTCAGGACGTCGCGCAGCACGCCGCCCGCCGCACCGGTGATGACTCCCATCAGCATCGCGACCAGCCCGCGCTGCCCGGCCTGCTCGGCGATACCGGTCCCGCCGATGACGAACAAGGCGAGGCCCAGCGCATCCGCGGTCTGCAGGGCGCGGTGCGGTGGCTGGCGCACCCGCACCCACGCGAGAGTGACCACGGTCGCCGACAGGCACACCCACAGGAAGTCCGGGCTGGCGATCCAGCCGATCGGGTGACGGTCCAGCAGGAGATCGCGAATCGTCCCCCCGCCGAGCGCGGCGACGAACGCGATCGCCGCGACGCCGATGAGATCCATCCCCTTGCGCCCCGCGCTCAAGACGCCGCTCGCGGCGAAGGCGGCGACGCCGAGGAGCTCGATGCTGTGTCGCAGTTCCATTCCGCCCCGCTCCGGAAGTTCCTGGTGTGACGCCGTCAGCGAGGTGGCCGCGGGCCTACCGCACTTTTCCCGGGCCCCACAGCGCCCGGCCCGGCCTGGCGCCCGTGTGCTCGCCGTCCTTCAGGACCTGCACGCCGTTGACGAACACGTGGACCATGCCGACCGCGTACTGATGCGGCTGCTCGAACGTCGCGCGGTCGGCGATCGTCGCCGGGTCGAATACGACGATGTCCGCGAACATGTCCGCGCGCAGGACCCCGCGGCCATCGAGCTCGAGGTTCGCCGCGGGAAGACCGGTCAGCTTCCGGACGGCTTCGGCGAGCGTGATGACCTTGTCGTCGCGCACGTACTTGCCCAGCACGCGGGCGAAGTTTCCGTAGGCGCGCGGATGGGTGGAGGACTTCGTGAACGGCAGCTCCGGCGCCATCGAGCCGGCGTCAGAGCCGAACGACACCCAGGGCAGCGCGATCTCCTTGCGAATGTTCGCTTCGGAGATCATGAAGTACACCGTGCCGACGCGGCTCCGATCCTCGAGTACCAGGTTCATGATTGTCTCGACCGGATCTTCGCCGCGGAGCCGCGCCGCCTCCGCCAGCGTCTTGCCGGCGAGCGGCTTCAACCGGTCGGACTTGAATTCGACGAGCAGCACACGGTCCGGCGAGCCGGCGGCGAGATACAGGTTCTCCCAGTCGTTCGACGGCGTGCGGATGGCGCTCGCGATCGTCTTCCGCATTGCCGGATCGCTCAGCCGCTGGTAGGCCGCGTCGTAGCCGCCGTCCAGCACCCAGGGGGGCATCGACGCGTCGAGACCGGTCGCGCCGGCGGTGTAGGTATACATGTCGGCGGTGATCTTGAGCCCCTCCCGGCGCGCCGCTTCGACCTTCGCGATCGCCTGATCGAGCTTCGGCCAGTTCGCCTCGCCGGCCGCCTTCAGGTGGTAGATCTCGGCGGGGATCCGCGCCTCGCGGCTGATGCGGATCAACTCGTCCACCGATTCGAGCAGGCGGTTGCCCTCGCTCCGCAGGTGCGAGATGTACTTGCCGCGGAACCGCGCGGCCACCTTGCAGAGCTCAATCAGCTCCTCCGTCGAGGCGTAGAACGCGGGCGCATAGATCAGCGAGGAACCGATGCCGAGCGCACCAGACGCCATTTCCTGGCGCACCAGCTCCCGCATCCGGTTCATCTGCGAAGGCGTGGGGGTCTTGTCCTCGAGCCCGATCACATGCTCCCGGATGGTGGTCGCGCCGATGAACGACGCCACGTTCTGCGAGATCCCGCGGCGCTGCAACTCCCGCAGGTAGCCCGAGAGCGAGGTCCACGTGATCTCGTACTTGATGTCCCCCATCTCCTCGAGAGCGCGTTTCTTCATCACCGGCGTGAGCGGCCCCATCGAGCTGCCTTCGCCGAAAATCTGGGTGGTCACGCCCTGGCGGATCTCCCCCTGCGAGCGGCCGTCGGCAATCAGCGAGTCGGTCGCGACCGCGAAGCCGGTCGCGTCGACGATCGTCGCGGCGGCTGATCCGCTCAGATCCGCGACCGCGGCGATGCGATCACCACGCACCCCGACATCGACTCGCCGGCCGGAGGTGCCGGTTCCGTCGTAGACCGTGCCGTTGCGAATGATCAGATCGAAGGCCGGCGGTTGAGTAGCGGCATGATCGGGCAGGGCGATCGCGGCCAGGACGAGAGCGATGACACTGCGGGCCGTGTGCATGGCGGATTATATGCGCCGATGACGGGCCACGCGGCCGGGAGCGGGATTCGTGGCCCGGCTCTCGTCAGTCGGAAGGACGATTTGCAGCTACAATCGGTCGCTTCCCTGAAGAGACGGTCAAGGAGTCGACTCGATGACGAGAAATATTCAGCGCGCGATGTCCATCCTCGGCGTGGTGCTGGCGACGGTTGCGGTGCGGGCGCAGACCCTGCCCGCCGAGCGTCCGCAGGAGGGGCGTGCCCCGGTCATTCCGCGGTTGGCCGGCCACGAGGCCCGTCCCAGCCGGCCGGCCGCCGCGACGACCGCGGGCTTCTCGGCGGCGCGCCTGGCCCGAATCGACGCGTGGCTCCAGCAGTATGTGGACGACAACCGGGTCGCCGGCGCCGTGGCGCTGGTGCTTCGGGACGGCAAGCCGGTCTACGAGCGCGCGGTCGGTTGGAGCGACAAGGAGGCCGGCCGGCGCATGACCGCCGACTCGATCTTCCGGATTGCCTCGCAGACGAAGGCGCTCACGAGCGTCGCGATCCTGTCACTGATGGAAGAAGGCAAGCTCGCCATCACCGATCCGGTCAGCCGCTTCATTCCCGCCTACGCGAAGACCACGGTCGGCACCCGTCGGGACGATGGCACGCTCGAAACCGTCGCCGCCCGCCGCCAGATCACGATCAAGGATCTGCTCACGCACACCGCGGGAATCTCCTACGGCACCAACGCCCAGATCGCGTCTCTTTACCAGGAAAAGGGGCTTGGTCCCGCGGCCGGCAACGGCTGGTATACCGCCGACAAGGACGAGCCGATCTGCGACACGATGGAACGTCTCGCCTCGCTCCCGTTCGTCTCCCAACCCGGAGAGGCATACGTCTACGGTTACAACACCGACATCCTCGGCTGCGTCGTCGAGCGCGCATCCGGAACGCCGCTGGACGAATTCATCCGCACCAGGATTACCGGTCCGCTCGGGATGAAGGACACCCAGTTCTACCTGCCGGCCGCGCAGAGCGCGCGCCTCTCCGCGGTGTATGCGAGCGGTCCCGACGGCACATACGTCCGTGCGCCCGAGGGGGGCAAAGGGCAGGGAGACTATGTCGCCGGTCCACGCCGGAGCTTCGCCGGCGGCGCCGGGCTGCTCTCGACCGCGCGCGACTACGCGCATTTCCTCGAGATGATTCGCAACGGCGGCGCACTCGGGGGCGTGCGCATCCTGGCGCCCCGCACGGTGGAGCTGATGACCACGAATCAAATCGGGACGCTGCACAGCGCCACCGGGCTGGGATTCGGACTGGGCTTCGAGACGACGGACCGCTACGGCGCAAATGGGATGGACGCCGTCGGCGCGTTCGGATGGGGGGGCGCCTACGGTTCGACCTACCGCGTGGACCCGGCGTCGCGGGTCACCATGGTGCTGATGATCCAGCTGATGCCGAACTCGACCGACATCGGCTCGAAGTTCGGCACGATGGTCTACCAGGCGCTGATGGATCCCGCCGCCCGGTAGCTCGGCGCGTCCGGCTCCAGCCGGACGCTACCGAGACGACGCCACTTCAGCCGGACAAATCCCGGTCGCATTGCATTTCCGCCGGACCATGCGGATTACGGCTCGTCACCACTCGGTCCGTAGATCCGCGGCACCTTCGATCCCATCGGTCGAAGGTAGGTCGTGATCTGACCGCGATGATGCACGATGTCGAAGAGGAAACTCCAGGCCATCGGCGATGCCGGTCGCGCCTTGCCGAACGACTCGAGCGTGCCGTTCCATCGTTCGGCAGGCACGGCGTTCCATCGCTCCGCCATGCGGGCGCTCTGCTGCTCGTATGCCTCGAGCACCTCTCGCATCGTGGCGGGCATCGCCGGCGGAGCCCATTCCGCCTTGCCGCTCTCGAGCGCCTCGATGATCATCTTCTCTTCGCAGACGATCTGCCAGGCGATGTCGCGCGCGGTCCGCGACTTCGGGTCGGGACGATAGTCAGACCCTTCGGGAATCCGCGCGATGACGTTCCGCGTCGTCTTCGATTCGTTGGTCCAGAAACCTGTGAAGAGTGTCTTTTCGTCCACGCGATCTCCTTTTCTGGGTTGTTCAGCTCGACCGGACGAGATTCCGGCAGTGACCGGCTCAAGCCCGACCGAGCTGCGGACTACCGCGGCGTCCGCGCGCCGTATTGCTCGAGCACCGTGCGGTACTCACGATCCTGAATGCGCTCGGCCGCTCCGGCGGTAATCGCTCGCAACAGACGCCGCGCCCTGGCCCGCTCCGCCGAATCTCCCTCCGCGGCGGCCGCGCGCGACATCTTCGCCAGCCGGTCACGCAGCTGGATCAGCGCGGCCGGACGGCTTGTCTCGTCGCTCAGGCCGGCTTCGAGCTCGAAGACGTCCCTGAGCCTTCGCGCTTCGGCGTCATCGTCGCTGCGCTCGCGCGCGAGCGCCTTCTTGACGGGCGCCTCCTTCGACAGTTCCCGCGCGCGCGCCGCTTCGGCGGTCACCTCGCGAAGCCCCGTGAAATCGGCGACGAGCTCGTCGAGCAAATGCACGGTGCCGGTGGCTTCCGTCGAAGCCGCGATCAGCCGGCGGCGGCTCTCCAGCAGCCGATCCACGAGTGCCTCGTCGCGCGGCCGGCGGCCCGACTTCATCGCCTGCAGCTCCATCCA
>JBDTSX010000231.1:0-7578 GCA_039930925.1 Acidobacteriota bacterium
GTACCGTTTGGTGCCGACACTGCCGCCTACTGCTCCGTCCGTGTCCGTTTGTCGAGAACTGACGCCGTGCCGCTTCTCAGACCGGCTGAGGCTTGAGGAAATGTCGTTCTCAGAGGCGGAAGGAGCCATGAAGAAGACGCCATGCACCGAGACCAGATGCCGTCGACCCTCGGGCCGGTTGGTGAGCGGCCGGCCGTCGGGGGCTATCTTGAGATTTCGCGGCCAGAGCGTCCCAGACTTGGCGCTACTTTCGCGGCGCGCGGGCAATCGCCGGTCTCCGCCGCCGCTTCCGCGAACACGCCTGTCGACTTTTTGTTCGGGTTAGAGACTTCGCGCTCGTCATTCATCCCCGCGACGCGAGGGGCCGGCCGAGTCGCGCTCTCGCTGAATGAACCCGAGATGATCCAATTCCCACGCCTCTCGCCGAAGGCGAAGGCCGCGGGTAATGCGAATGACTCCCCAGAAGACTCCCACGAAGACAAGTATCCCCGGTCGTAGATTGAACGAAATGAACAGTGCGGCGGTGAGAGCGACAGAGCCCCCCACAATCGCCGGGCCGCTCTGCAGGTCCTTGCGGCTGGCGAGCTGAAGTTCTCTCACTCGGCTGGTGTCAGAGCTCGGCGCCGGCGCTCTGTAGATCCGGCTGGGACTTGCCGAACCGAATTGATGTCCGCAAACACACTGCGCGACATCCTCCCTACGCCAGACCTCGCATTGTGGGCACCGTTGCTTCACCACGAATCCCTCACCTTGTTCCTCGAAACGACTTTCAGCTGCGCGAGAGCGCTCGGTCGCACAACAGCTCGTATTCGAATAGATCAATGCGAAGAGTGCGTTCATCTAGTCTACCCTCTCGCACGGTACCCGCCAGCCCGGCAGAAAGGGCGACCGCCGAGGACGCGACGGCACGCGCGTCCCCTGATGGCCTCTCCACCTGCGATTCGCGGGCGCGCACAGCGTGGGTTTGGTGGTCGAGCATGGTACTGATCCTCAACGTCATTCTGGCGCGTGGTCGAGAGCGCCAGAGTGCGTGCCTGGTCCGCGTCGATTACCGACCTACGTCAGAATCGGCGCGAGGCGTATCGAAGTGCCTCAGGCCGACCAAGCCCCCTGTCGGGTGCGACGTTGTCCCTATAATGTACCTGCTCCCAGCATTGGGCCCCTCTGCCGCTGCCCCTCTGCCGCTGACGTGCCGGAACCGGCCACCACCGTTCTGGTTGGCACTGCGCTGGCGGGCTGGGCCGCGGTGCGACACGACGCTCGTAGCGGAACCCCGGTGGATGGGGGCGTGAAGTAATCGGACCGGAGCGAACAGGCCGATTTCGGACGGCGCCCACCCGCTTGTTCCGTTCCAGGCGCTTCCGTTGTACCTGAAATGTACCTGCTCGCGGCCGATCGGTTGAATCGATCGGGTCGCCTGTCCAAATCCCGGCGCTTGACGATCCAATGCCGGTGGCGCATTGTTCTGAAATCGCGCAGGCAATGCGTGGGGAATAGCCGATTGATGCTCAGTCAGCAATGAAGACATCCAAACCTCGCACCGCGGGAATCGTGCTCGCACTCTCTATGACCTCAGCTGCGTGCGGGAGTTCCCCCAATGCACCAGGGGCGGCTCAGGCGGCGCAGCAGATGGTTGCGAGAATCGTCGGGCACGTGTCTGACCTGGATCATCAACCAGTGAGCGGCGCTCAGGTGCTTGTCGTCAGCGGCTCACACGCTGGTGCTGACGCAGTCACAGACGCCGCCGGAGCGTTTTCACTTCCGGGCGGGTTCATCGGACCCTTGGTTCTCAGCGCCACCGCTAGCGGCTCCAAGACCTCTACCCAAGGCATGTCTCTCCAATGTGGGTCGTGTGGCGACACAGCCCTGCTGAACTTTTTTCTGATACCCGATGTTGCACCCTTCCGCTTCGAAGCCGGCGAATACGACATGACGGTCAGCATCGACGCCGCGTGCACTGGTATTCCCCTCGCGCTACGGACACGCAATTACACCGCAACCATTGCGCAGCCATCGACCGATACGTCCTACCCAATCTCTATCAGTGGCGATTACCTTCGGCGACGAATATTTGACTTTTATGTATGGGGCGACCACGTGGGAATCGATTCGGAACAACCCACCCTTCGGGAAGAACTTCCCGATCGGACTTACCTGTTCTGGAACGGCGACGGCGGTACAAAGGTCGACACATCGGTGCCGTTGGTGTCCCTATCGATGCCATTCCAAGGCGCCTTTGATTACTGCGTGCTGAAGTCCCCATTGGATCCGACCGGCAACTGTTCAACAGCTCCCGCGGATCAGGTGGTCGTGCGCGCGCGATGCATGTCGCCGAACCAGGATCGGCTCGTTTTGAAGCGCCGCTGATGGTGCGCGGAGTCACCATGCGTCACGCGGAATTGGTCAGCGTTATGTTCGCGATCAGCAGCTCGGGAGGCTCACCCACACCGGCACCGGCCGTAGCACAACCCGTCCCGGCGATGCCGGCCCGACTGAGGTTGCGCCTGGCCAGCGTTGAGCGCGCTTGCGCACGACATCATGGCGCGCGTGGCCCTCGGAAGGCTGGGCGTCGCTAGACCTCGCGTGCCGGCTGTCAACTCACCATCAGTTAGGCCATTGCGAGCGCGGCGCTGCACCGGCTCCACTGGCCGGAATTCGAGTGCGAGTCCGAGGTCTATCAGTCCCCCCCATTCCAGAGTGAAAGGACAAGATGGACGATCAGACGAAAGACGTAGGCTCGACACCGGTGCCCGCCGCACCGGTGGAGGGCTGGATGGTGCGAGAGGATGTCTTGCGCGAGGTGCCGGCCCGGTTGTCGCGGGGCGAGCGAGCAACTTAACGATCGCGCGCGAGCTGGGGCTCGACTAAAAGACGATCAAGCGCTGGCGCGCGAGCTTCGCACGCAGGGCTTCACGGATGGTTATCAGCAAGTGCAGCGCGCGCTGACGCCGCTGCGGAGGACGCGTCACTGGGCGGCACGGGCGACGGTCCGCGTTGGAACGGGCTTCGGCGACCAGGCGCAGATCGATTTCGGCCAGCTGCCGCGTAAACACAAAGAAGTGGACCGGAGTCTCGACGTCCGCAATCCACACCCACACCGGCCCGACTGGCTGCCATCCACAGCTCACGGCTTCGGTGGCCGGCCTCCGCGATGAATCATCCCGGCGACCCGTTAGCCCCGCCACGTCAGCTCGAAACACTCGAACCGCCCGCGGACACGCTCCCCTAGATCGAGCTCCTCCAGCAAACGCACCGCTGCCCGCCAACGGGTCGTAGACCGGCGATGGCGGGCCTCAGCGATTTCTCCCCGTTCCGCATGGATCGACCCGCCCATGTCGGCGAGTGGTTTGATCGCTCCTGTCGGATCGTCCCAGGCCGCGCGAGCAGCTCGACCGTCTCATCGATGAGCGCCGACAGGTGGTTCTACATCGAAATACTGACCTCTCGAACGGCTCGCACGCGCTGGCCTCGGAACACGTATGGGCGAGGGCGGACCAAACGCTCACCGATAGAGCAGGAAGGGCTTCCGGCTCTTGGTGAACTCCGCGGCTTCGGCGTCCCACTCATCCAAAAGGGGGAGAAGGCGATCCGCTTCGATCGCGAGTCTCACCTTGTCGGTGCCAGTGAGGCGATCGAGGGTGCCGCTCCAGGCGAACTGGCGCTGATGGCGACGGCGGATCTCGTCGATTAACAAGAGCGAAGTCCGGACCGGTCTATACGTTTGGCGATCGGTGATGACAAACCGGATGGCCGGGATCGTCTGTCCGTTGAATTTCGTGGCGGTGGCTGCCACGGGCACGCTGACCGCTTCGAAGCGGACCCCCGGGAGCCGCCACTCGTTCATTGCCTCGGCCACCTCAGACGCGTTCAGCCACGGTGCGCCGACTTGCTCAAAGGGCCGGTCCGTGCCACGCCCCTCCGTGAGGTTGGTCCCTTCGAAGTACACCGAACCTGGGTAGCTCTGTAGCGCATCGAACGAACGGAGATTGGGCGACGGATTCACCCACGGCAAGCCGGTTTGATCGAACCATTGTGAGCGTCGCCAGTTGCTGGCACGCGCGACGATCAAATCCGCCCCAATCCCATACTGCTTGTTGAAGAGCGTGGCCAACTCCCCGACCGTCATGCCGTGACGCGCCGGGATCGGGTACATGCCCACGAAGGACTTGAATCGGGGATCGAGCAGCGCCCCTTCGACAATCTCTCCGCCAATGGGGTTGGGCCGGTCGAGAACCACGAACGGAATTTTCTTCTTCGCGGCCGCCTGCATCGCCAGCGCCATGGTGGAGACGTAGGTCCACGTGCGACCGCCGACCTCCTGGAGGTCATACACGAGCGCGTCCACGTTCTTCAGCATCTCCGGGGTGGGGCCCCGGTCTTCGCCGGCGTAGAGCGAGACGATCCGAACGCCCGTTCTGAGATCCGTGTCGTCGGAAATGTTCGCACCTTCCGCGGCATCACCCCGAATACCGTGCTCGGGCGCGAGGAGGAGCACCAGTTTCAGGTCCTTGTGCTGGGCGATCAGATCGACGTCGGACGTGCCTGCTCGGTCGATTCCTGTGTGGTTGGTGATGAGCCCAATCCGTTTGTGTCGGATTCTCGGAGGCACGGCCGACAGGAACACCTCCACCCCGGGTCGAACCGCGGTCTCGGCGCCAGCGGATCCCTGGGCGCGAACTGGTTGCCCAGGCGCAGATTGGGCCTGCAGGACGCCCGGCGGCTCGGTCCAGGACGCAAGCACGATCCACGTGCTCGTAAACAGCGCTCTCAAGAGGGCCTCACCTGTCAGACGTCGGAATGGCACAGCACCCGGATTCTAGATCGTGAATGGACAAGCGGCGAACGGAGGGCTGCAGCCGCGGCGACGGGGCGGGCGGCAGATCGGGTCGGCGGGCTTGCATCCTGGATCGTGTCACAGGGTGGCGTGAGTGGGCGCTCAGCCGCGAGTACTGCGATTGGGCGTCGGTCGGGCCCTCATCTGAGAACTCGCCGCGTCGGTCTCACCGGTGTGCGTCATACTCAAGCATCATGCGCAAGCCGGTAATCCTGCGATTGATCGGATCCGCGGCCCGGGCCTGGTGGGACGATGACTGCACCCGCCTCGGGGCGTCGCTCGCCTATTACACGCTGTTCGCGATCGCGCCAATCCTGCTGGTCGCGACCGCCATCGCGGGGGTCGGGTTCGGTGCCGAGGCTGCGCGCGGGGCAATTGTCGGACAGCTCGATCATCTCGTCGGGCGCGAGGGCGCGCTGGCCGTACAGAGCCTTCTCGAAGGCGCCAGCCATCGGCGTGCCGGCATCTTCGCGACAGTAATCGGCGCTATCACCTTCATCGTCGCGGCGACCGGCGCCTTCCTCGAGCTGCAGGTGGCGCTGAACACGATCTGGCGCGTGAAGCCGAGACCAAGCGGGCACGTACGGGCGTTCGTGATGGATCGGCTGCGCTCGTTCGGGCTCGTGGTGGCGATCGGCTTTCTGCTGCTGGTGTCGCTCTCGGTGACGGCAGCCCTGGCCGCGCTCAACGCCTGGCTCTTCGACCTCTCCCCATCCAGTTCGTCGCTCTGGAAGGCCGCCAGCACGCTCGTGTCGCTGGTGGTGACGACGGGGCTGTTCGCACTGCTGTTCCGTTTCCTGCCCGACGTGCGTCTGCGCTGGCGCGATGTGACGACCGGCGCAGGGGTGACGGCGGTGCTTTTCACGGTCGGTCAACAGGTGATCGGCTTTTATTTTGGCCAGAGCGACATTGCCACCACCTACGGTGCGGCAGGATCGATGATGGTCCTGTTGCTGTGGGTCTACTACTCGTGTCAGATCCTGTTGTTCGGCGCCGAGTTCACGCGCGTCTATGTGCAGAGCCGTGGTCCCAAGCCCAAGCCGGAGGAGTTTGCGGTCAAGGATCCCCACGCGGTGAATCCGAAGTCGGCGCTGGCGACCGTATCTGAAAGTTAGAGTGCGTCAATCTGGAGTTCGCGATGATCCGTTGGGTAAAGTGGTGAACGCCGATCGGCCGCGCGCACAGGCGCCGACCCTCCCGCCGGGCCGACGCGAGCCGCTCCTTGCATAGGTGGTTACGGTGCGCAACGATGCACAATCGTGCCTGCGACTGTGCGGGCGCTGTCCGTGATGGCCGGGCGAGTCAAGCGACGTCAGCAATCGCAGAATCTGGTACTCTCATTGGCGACTACATTGCCCTGACAGAAACATGCGCGCCTCTATTCGCTCCACCGTGATCTCCTGCATGGCTGCACTGCTGATCGACGCGGCACCGGCCGGCGCGCAAGCCACCGGGAAAGTCGACGACGGTGTGAACCTCGCACCTGGAGGTCCTGGACCTTTTCAGGCCGACACGATCGACGACCGGGACCGGGAGCCGACTACGAGCAACCCGTTCGGGAAACGCGCGCGCCTGATGGTCGACGGCCAGAGTGGCCCGAACGGGACGTTCTTCGTCGAGACGAACGCGATGAGCCTCGGCAAGACCCTGCGAGGCCGGAAATCCCTCCAGCCGTCCTCGATTCTTCGCAGCACCACGACGTTGGTCGCCGTCGATTCGAGGGAGTACGCGCAGGCCCAGACGAGCCAGCGCACCCCTAACACACCAGACTTCAGAGTGCAGGTGTGGGGTGACATCATGGTGGACTTCAGCAAGCTGATATGGGCCTACTTCGACCTGCGCAGCGAGTTGGAGAAAGGACTGCCGGCCTTGAAGGTCACAGATGATCCTGCAGAGACCCGGAGGGCGATGCAGGCCCTTGCTGAAAAGGTCCGTGTAGCGCGTGCGGAGGCCAAAGAAGGGGACATTTTCACGCCGACCGCGAGTAGCGAGTTCAGGAAGGCTCTACACCTGCAAATGAGCGCCGGCACCTGGAGGGACATCATCGATGATAACCCCGGCCCACTGTGACCAACCCCGGTGTTACCTGGTGGGTTCGTCAGGGAAGTAAACGTCTGTAGGTGACGAGCGGGGACAAAATTGCGTCCCCGTCGAGTGGGTGAGAGTGTCGTCGGTCTGTCAGAGTGGCGACCGAGCGCAGCGGTCTTCTGTAACGGCGATCGGAATGCCGCTAGGATTGTGCGCTCGGTCACCTCGGGCGGCGGCAACTCCATCGCGTGGTCCGATCATCAGCAGACGCTCGTCATGACTCTGGGTCTGGCGGCGGCGGCGGTGTCCGCGGTGCCGCTGCTGCCCATTCACGTGTCGTTGGCTGACGCCTGGCATCTGGCGGCCGCGGCGGACGCCTCAACATCATCACCACGACGTTCTGACGCCGGCCTGCTGCACCACTCCGACCAGGGCTGCACCCCGTACGCCAGCGAGGACTACCACGCTGCTCGAGGTGCGCGGCATCACCCGCAGCAAGAGCCGCCGCGTTGATTGTTGTGACAGTCAGTCAAGATCTATTCAGAAGCGTCGACCGACGTCAGCCACGGTCCGGTGGCACTCAACCTAAAACACGGCCATAAATCGAAAGTCGCCCGGTGTCGGGGCACGTCGACCGGGTGTGGCGCCGCCCTATTCTCCGGCCTAGCAATCACGCCAGTGTTCGTTGGTGCCCCATCGAGCGTTTACAGAGGTAG
>JBDTSX010000232.1:0-7567 GCA_039930925.1 Acidobacteriota bacterium
ATCACGCAGGGCGACGACGCGGCCGTTGGGATCGTCTTCGCCGAGGCCGCCCAGCACCGGCGAGTAGCCGTTCATCTCGACCACCCAGAGCCGGCCGTCGGGCCCGAACTGCATGGCGACTGGCGCGTGGATGAGCGGCTCGGCCGCGGCGATTTCGACCCGGTAGCCTGGCGCGACCTGGAGCGACTTCAAGCCGTCTTCGGGCGTCAGCACGGGCGCAGGCCGCGAAGGCATCGGCGCGACCGGCGCCTGGGACGGCGCGCCCGCCTGCCCCTGCGCGTCGATCATCCCGCCGTTCACGACGATGCCCGCAGCGAACGCGCAGACGACCGCGAGGGACACCAGCGACGTTATTTTCATCAGTCCTTGACCGCTCGTGTCATGAGGCCTCGCAGGCGAAACATCGAATCCATCTTATCTGCTCAGCCTACCGCACTCTGGTGCTGGCCAGGCGAGCGTAGTTGTTCTCGTCACACTCGAGGTCGCCGCTCCACACCGGCCCGCGCACCCCGGACGATTTTGCACGCCACTGGAGTAATCTGTCTGCGGAGGAGTTGGCATTCATGATGACGCTCAGTGACGCGAAACGGGTGATCGCCGCGGCTGAAAAGCAGGCGACGGACATCGGTCAGCCGATGAATATCGCAGTGGTGGACGCTGGCGGCAATTTGATCGCCCATGTCCGGATGGATGGCGCGTGGATCGGCAGTATTGATATTTCGATCAAGAAAGCGTGGACGTCGCGGGCGTTCAACATCACGACGAAGGACCTTTCGAAGGCTGCCCAGCCTGGCGAAGACTTCTTTGGCATCCATGCCTCGAATGATGGCCGCGTGATGATTTTCGCAGGCGGGATCCCGCTCAACGACCACGGGACCGTGGTGGGGGCGATCGGCGTCAGCGGCGGCAGCGGCAAGCAGGACCACCAGGTGGCCGAAGCCGGCGCCGCCGCCTTCTAGTCGCGCCGCCTTTCTCTCCTGACGCGGCTCGTCTAAAGCCGCTGCTGACGACAGGTTCATCGTTCGTTCCCGCGCAGTCACTCAACAGTGAGCGTCACCGCAGGATCGATGGCTGGCGTACGCGCGCCGGGACCGGCAAGCGCCGACAGTTCCCCTCGCGAGCAGCGCAGCACCCTGGCGACTCCGCTGCGGATCCCATGTCGTTTCCGTCCTTCAGGGACCCTTATCCTGGCGGGTCCGACCGCACCCGCATCAACGCCTCGCGGGTCGATCACGGCTCTGTTTCGGCGTGACAAAAACTGGCAACAGTCAAGAATTGTCACCGGCGACCGCCCCGATCCAGTAGCCAGCTCGCGGATAGTCGAATACCGGGATGCACCAGTGGCGCCGGGTAGAGCCCCCTCGCCTCGCCCAGGTTGACCCGCGTCGTCAATGGGACCGTCGTCGCCGCCGGCCTTCGTCGCCGGTCTCGGACTCCTCTCGATGACTGGCGCTCGCAGCCGCTCGGCGGCGTTTACCCTACGTCCGGCGTGGCAGTCGGGATAGTCTTCTGGACGGCAGCAAGACGCCGCCGGGGAGATCGTCACGCCGACTGCCATGCAGATGCTCTGGGCTTCCGTCAACGACCTCGTCGCGACGCACGGCTACTGGGTCGTCGCGGGCGTGGTCGCGCTCGAGAGCATGGGCATTCCGCTGCCTGGCGAGACGATCCTCGTCACGGCGGGGATTTACGCGGGCACCACCCATCGTCTCAATATCTGGATCATCATCGCGGCGGCGGCGCTCGGCGCGATCGCGGGAGACAGCGCCGGATTCCTGATCGGCCGCCGATTCGGATACCGCCTCCTTTTGCGGTATGGCCGCTACGTCAGGATGAACGAGGCACGGATCAAGCTCGGGCAGTTCCTGTTCGATCGCCACGGCGGCAAGGTCGTGTTCTTCGGCCGGTTCGTCGCGCTGCTGCGCACGCTGGCGGCTCTGCTCGCAGGAATGAACGGCATGGACTGGCGCCGGTTCCTGATCTTCAATGCGAGCGGCGGGATCGCGTGGGCCGTTGCATTCGGGGCGGGGGCCTACGCCTTCGGCGAGCAGATCGAACGGGTGCGTGGACCGATTGCAGTCGTCACTCTGGTGGCTGCGGCCTTCGCCGCTGTGATCCTGATGTGGTTCGTGGCTCGTCACGAAGCCGAACTGGAGGCACAAGCGGAGCGGGCGCTGCCCGGCCCACTTCGCTCCCGGCTGTAACCGGGATCCGGGGTCCGGGATCCGGCGATCTCCACCCTCAGTCGAAGCCGACGCCTGTACCGCATCAGGCCCGATGACCGTGACGACCTAGTCGAAGTCCGACGCGTTGATCGTACCGTTGGTGTCCGTGTCCGCGCCGATGAACTACACGTAGGTGCCGAGCGGACCGGTGCCGCCGATATAGATCTCGGCGGCACTCACGGTGCCCGCAGGCCCGCGTCGAAGCCGATCTCGAGCACGCAGCGGATCGGCCGGACCCACCGTCACGATCGGAAGCGCGCCGTTGGCGGCCGCCGCCGCCGTTCGCACCGGACGCAGTGTCGGACCGCCGAGCTCGCAGTCCGCAGGGCCCGCCGATGACGTCGTTCTGCTCGCCGTCGATGTCGAAATCGAACCGCCAGTGGGTTGTGATCGTGGGCGAGCGGCGTGCCGACGCTTTCACCGCAGTGAAGCGAGCGCCGAACCTGATCGTGCCGTCTGAGAAGCATGTCCGGGAATAGATGCAGCGATACCATCCGGCCCGTACCTGGGTCGTCAGCGGTGCCTACGTCCACTATTGAACGGGCGGGCAGGCCCCGATCGTGCGACCCTGCGGAATCGCCTTGCTCCGCCCGGACGCTACGGCTGCTGCGCACGCCCGTTGACTCCGGCGCCGAACCCCGAGGAACTCGAATGATGACGCGATGCGACTGACGCCGACGCGGAGGTTCAGCGCCGAGTCCTTTCTCTACTCGACAGGCGTCGCGCGCCGGATCGTGGCGTATCGGCCCGACGAAGCGGTTTTCAGGCAGGGAGATCCGTCCGAGCACCTCCTCTTCATCCAGGATGGGGCGGTCAAACTCTCCGCCCGCTCGAATTCGGGGCGGCAGGCCATCGTAGCGATGCTCGGCCCGCGCGAGTTCTTCGGGGAAGGATGCCTCGCCGGCCAGCCGGTGCGCGGTGTCGCTGCGACGGCGATGACCGTCAGCGCCATTCTCCACGTGGACAAGGAGCACATGCTGAACGTCCTGCGCAGCAAACCAGAGGTGTCGGATTTCTTCATCGTGCACATGCTCGCGCGCAACATGCGGATTGAGGAAGACCTGATCGATCACCTCTTCAGCTCCGATGAGAGGCGGCTGGCGCGGACGCTCCTGCTGCTCGGCCCGAAGAGCGGCCAAGAGCCTCTCGCGCCGCTTCCCAGAGGGACGCTGGCGAAGATGGCCGGCATGACGCCGTCCCATGCCGACTTCTTCATGAAGAAGTTCAGGAGGCTCGGGTTGATCGGCTTCGACGGTAAGAACCCGGTGACGATCAACCGTTCGCTATTGCGTCTTGTCCCGTCTCGACCGAGGAAAATGGATTCTTGACGGGTCCCCCGCGGCGCTCGAGAAGCGCGTCGCGCGCCGCCTCACTGCAAGGATCGCGATTAACTTGGCCAACAGCTCATTGGATTCCTTGAGCCATCCGACGGTTGCTGCGGCGTCGAGGCGCATGCGAGAGGACCGACTCATGGCGAGTGCCTCCGCTGTTCTCGGGGCCTGGTGAGTAACCCGCATTGTGTGGGAGGCTCAGGAAGCTACAACCCAAGTGTAACCTTTCTGTACTGCCATCAAACATGGAAGGTCATTATATCAACAGCTTGTCGCGCTGATGAGTTGCGTTTCGACACACACCAGGGAAAAAGCGCCGGTTGCCCGATCCAAGGGAGACATCGAGGGGGCGGGAGGCCTTCCCGCTCGACACGCAAGCCTGGCGACTTGCGCCGAACTGCCCTATCGGCCGCTTACCGCCCGACTCTGATCGCGGTCAGCACCTTGCGCGGTCCCGATGCGGTTGTCAGCGAGAGCTCGATCCCGTAGTCGCCGCTCGCAAGCGGCGCCAGGGTGACATCCGCCGTGATCCACCGCTGCATGGTGCGGTCGTCCGTGCGCTCGCCGAGCGTGACCGGGACGGCCAGCGGTTGTCCGGCGGTATCGAGGAGTCTGGCGGCATCGGCCTTCGTGTCGGCTCCCGCAGCGAATTCGACGCGTGCGCGTTCGGTCCGGCTGAACAGGAATGCGGCTGCCGGTACCAACCGATTTGCCGTGGAGGGCCCGCGCCGGTAGAGCATCGGTTGGCCGAGACCCTGCGCCAGATCCAGCCGCAGGAAGTCCGTGAGCGGCTCGGCGCTCGCGTCGGGACCGGTCGCGCGCGCGCGGATTTCCACCATCCCTGAGTCGATCGACGCCGTCAGCGTGACCGGCAGGGCAAAGGCGCGTTCGCCGGGTGCCAGAGTCACCCGCGCCGTGGTCGAGGCCCCGCCCGCTTTTACTTCGAGATCGACGGTGCCGCCGGCCAGCCACACCGGGGCCCCTGGGATGGCCTGGAGTTCCCCCGCGACCCACAGCGTCGAGACTTTGTTCGAACCGGCCGCCGCGACCGGAACCGCATTGAGGATGAACCGCGAGTCGGGGCGCAACCGGGACAGCGCCGACATGGCGGAGGTCACCGCCGCGTGCGCCTCGGACACCGGCAGGTTGGCCGCCTTCTTCGCTGCGGAGATCTCCGCGGCAGTCGCCGCCAGATACCCTTTCCGCGCCCGGACGTCGACGCCCGGCCGCTTGACGCGCACCTTGATGTTATGGAACCGGCCGTCGAGTTTCGCATTGCTGGTGTAGTACCCGAGGAGATAGTAGGAGCTCAGGTCGTCCGAGATGCGCCTCATTCCGGCGTCGAGGTCGTTGCTGTTGAGGACGGCCATCCCGTCGGTGCCGTCGGCCAGGGTGCGGAGCGAATCGAGGCGGCCACGCAGCATCGCGGCGTCCATGATGACCCCGGGAGGCGGGGCCGGCCCGATCGGCGTGTCGAACACCGGCAGGCCGCGGGGGTCCACGGTGTAGAACGCCGCGTTGGCGCGATTGGCTTCCCCGATGATTTGCCGGAAGTACTGCTCGTCGTCGAGGAGCGACAGGGCCAGCCGATCCGCATCGCAGTCAGTCGGGTTCTCCCCGCCGACACTGTTGCGAGGCTGCCTCGTCAGCCGTCCGTCCGGCCCGACGTTGACCGGTTGGGGCGGTCCTTCGCGCACGGCCGAGGTCAGGGTGGACGACGGCTTGAACAGCAGCCACCCTTCGGACACCGTGACGATCGCCTTCCGTTCCTCGCGAAGATCGCGCAGGTACAAGACCAGCTCGTGCAAGGCGTCGAGCGTCGCCCGTTCCCGCTTCCGCGCGATCATCTCCCGGGTGACCGACGCGCTATCCTGGCTCGTTGTCGGATAGCAGGTCTCGTAGTGCTGCTCCGTCTGATCCTTCAGCAACGTGAAGCGCTCGCCCCACGGCCAGATGTTCCGCAGTCCGCTCGCGATCACCGCGGTCTTGCGCGCGAGCACGACGTCGCTGGCGGCCATCTTCGGCAGCATGATGCCGACCAGATCGTCCGGACCGAGCACCCGATCGATCAGCCGGATGAGCGGCTCGCGCGCGTGCCAGGCGCCGTCGACGCTGACGTGCGGCGTGTCCAGGAACAGCACGAACACGCGGTTGCGAGGGTTGGCCGCGAGTTGACGCGACTCCTCGATGCTGTTTGGCTCCGACCGCTGATCCTGCGGCCCCGCCGGAGTCACCAGCACGTGCTCGAAGGACTGGATGGTCTGGGCGGCGCCGTCCTCGGACAGCTCGAAGTCCTCGGCCCGCAGATCGAGGACCGGCCTCCCCTTCGCCGTGGGGTAGACGTCAACGCGGACGAAATTGGCTTCAGTGCGGAATGTGGGGGGCTGCGGGGCCTGGGCCTTCGCCTCCTGCGCTTTCGCGTCGGGCGTGTTTGCGGCATCGCCACCCTGCGCGGCGGCAATCGTGATGGCAACAGCGGCAAGCGCGAGCGACGCAAAGATCCGGCAGCGCACAGGGAAGTCCTCCTGGCAGGCAGCGACGTGGCGGTATGAGTCTACGCCAGGTCAGGAAAACGGGACGAACTATCGAGCACGTGGACACTGCGCCGACGGTACGGATTCACTGCACTCGCGCCCCGCGCGGCAGGCGCCGCGAGTGACGGCGCAATCGCATTCCGTCAATCCCTGCCGCGTCGGCCGCCCCAGGCCCCGATCGGCAGCCGGCGTGGCAGAGCACTTGCGTGGGACCCGGCGTTGCGCAGCCGGAGGGCCTCGTGAACAATCGCAAAGTCGATGAGTGGACGGTCGATCGGTGGCGGCTGCAGCCGCCTGCGCTGCAGCTCGACGAGTCCCCCCTGGTGGAGCAGTCGCCTCCGCTCTGGAAGGATCTGACGCTGGCGTCGGTTGTGGCGTTGCTCCTGTGGATCCTGGCCGTGGCGATCTTGCGCTAGCGGCTCGATCGGACGTCAGCGTTCGGGGGTCTCGCGCCAGCCTTGCTGCTTCAGGCGGTCACCGTAGGCGTGCGCCCAGCCGAGCGCAAGCCATTCCTCCTGGAACAGCTCGGTCAGCACGATGTCGCGATCCTGTACGACCTGAACTTCCACCGGGATCTCGTTCGGGTACAGGATGCACCTGACGTCAGTGGTGCGCCGTCGCAGACACCACAGCACGCGGGCGCTTGGCTCGAGGGTGTAGACCACGTGGCGTCGCGCCCCTTCTCCGCGCCTGCCAACTCTGCTGGATGCCCCCGATTTAAGCGGAAGCCGCGGGCGACGTCAAGCTCCACAGCGACGGAGCGACGGCGCACGCACCTTGTCAGCCCTGACCATCTGCCGGTTCGAACTCCCTGCGCAATGCCCGCGCCCGTTCGTAGGCCGTCGAGCGGTCCGGGTGCCGCTCCCGGCGCGTGATCGTCTCCCCCTCCACGACCAGCAGATCAACACCGCCGCAACCGGGGATGACGGCGCACCGCACCGGCCGCGCGCCGCGCATCGCGTGCCACAGGACTGTTTCCGCTATCATGACTGCTCGGATTATGGACGATACCGCTCCGCACTTCGTCGGCGGTTTCCGCCCGCGGGACCTGCGCCTCCTGCCTTTCTCCTTTCCGACGGTCCGTTGATGCGGGCGCTTCTGGTCGAGGATGACCCGACCATCGCGGCGTTCGTGACCCGCGGGCTCCGCGAAGCCGGCTTTGTCGTCGACCACGCCGCCGACGGCGAATCGGGATTGGACCTGGCCGCCTCGGCCCCCTTCGACGTCGCGATTGTCGATCTGATGCTGCCCAGGCTGGACGGCCTCGGATTGATCCAGGCGCTGCGCCGGCGGCAGGTGGCGACGCCGGTGCTGATCCTGAGCGCCAAGCGCACCGTGGACGATCGGGTGCGCGGGCTCGAGCTCGGTGCCGACGACTACCTGACCAAGCCGTTCGCCTTTCCGGAGCTGCTGGCCAGGGTGCAGGCCCTCATCCGGCGATCGACCGGCGCGCCGTCGTCCACCGAGCTGAAGCTGG
>JBDTSX010000233.1:0-7563 GCA_039930925.1 Acidobacteriota bacterium
ACCCGATCGTGCAGGACTTCACCCGCGAGAACCTTCACGCGCGAATTCGCGGGCTGCTGGTGATGGCGGAGTCGAACGACACCGGCGCACTCCTGATCTCGTGCGGCAACGAGACGGAGATCGCGCTCGGCTACGCCACGCTCTACGGCGACATGTGCGGCGGCGTTTCGCTCATCGGCGATCTCTCGAAGCTCGACGTCTATCGGCTCGCCCGCTACGTCAACAGCCGGCATGGCGCGGAGATGATTCCGGAAGAGGCGTTCCAGATCCGCCCGTCCGCGGAGCTCTCCGCCAATCAGTTCGACCCCTTCGACTACTACGTCGTCGCGCCAGTCGTCGGCGAGCTGGTCGAACGGCGCACGAGCCCCGCCGAACTGGTGCGGCTGTTCGAAGCACGCCAACTGGATTCGGTCAGGTTCGTGACCGACCCCGAGGGGAAGACCGTGTACGACAAACACACGCCTGAGACGTTCCGAGCGGTCGTCTACGACTCGTTCCGCCGCACCCGCCGTTCGGTGTACAAGCGGCTGCAGGGCCCCCCAATCGTGGTCGTCACCGAACGCGCGTTCGGGTTCGATCTGCGGGAAACCATCATCAACGGCTGGGAGGGCTGAGGGGCGGGTCCGGGGCTGTCGGGTTTTGGTTTTGGGTTAGGCGTTGCCCTCGACTCGGCGCGATTCGCGCCCCGTCAGGACGTCGTGGTCAGGGTCATCCGGCGCTCCTGATGGTAGCTGGCGAGTGTCGTGTTCGCCGCCTCGATCGTAGCGAGCTGTTCGACGATCTCTCCGAGCCGGCGCCCTGGGACCATCAGGTAGAGCTCGTCCTCGCCGAGCCCCGTGTAGACGCGGTTTCCGATACAGCCGGAGCTCATCACCGCGCCGTGCAGCAGAGCCGCGGGCAGCGCCATGCACGTCGGGCGGCCGAGGAGCGGCAGCGGTGCAGCGGCGCCGGCTCGCGTGGCCGCCTCCTGCAACCGCATCAGAGCGCCCGGGCGGCCGGCGACCATCACCACGTCCGGTTCCACCGCCGTTTTCGACAACGGTGCGTAGTAGATCACGGCGGGTGTCTGGGACAGGCGCGGGATCGACGCAACTTCTTCCATCCGGATGTACCCGATTCCGGCCATCAGCGACAGCGTCTGCCCGAGGTCGGCTGCACGCTCGGGCGGAAGATCGATTCCGTGCGTGTAGCTGCCAATCGGGCAGTTCAGGTGATCGCTCGGGACGGTGTAGAACCCGTCGCCGCTGCGCGCAACCCCCCAGAAGCTGCACCCTGACGGCATGGTCCCGGCAAATTTCGCGACCCCGGCTGGCGCGGAGTCGAGATAGGCCACGGCCACCGGGGGCATCAGCCCCAGCGTGTCCGTCAGAGTGCGTTCGAGTGCGGCGTAATCGGTGATCATTCCTGCCTTTGCCTGGGATGCGCCAGCGGCGCGTTGGGAGCAGGATAACCGAATATCCCCGGGGGATAACCCGGCGCACTGTTACTTTCGGCGCGGCAGGACGGCCGCCGCCACTTCCTTGACGTCCGTTTGATGAACCCGGACGCCTCGGCATCGCCGCGGAGGACCGACGAATTGAAGGCCCCGGCCTGTTCGAGCAAGATATGCAGTGGGAGCGGCGGGACGTTCGGATCCGTCACCGCGTCCACTACGAACGGCCGATCGGCAGCCAGCGGGGGCACGAGGTCCGGAACTGTAGCGTGCGGCTTCATCCGGACGACGTGCAGACACTACTCCGACGGGACCAGCCTATCCGTCGCGGAGCGCGATCATCGGATCCACTCGGGCGGCTCGCCGCGCCGGCAGCCATCCCGCCAGCGCGCCGACAACAGCCAGCAGCAGCGCCGCGCCGGCGAAGGTTGCCGGATCGAACGGCCGGAGGCCGTATAACAGTGCGGCGATGTAGCGCGAGGCCCACACGCTGAGGCCGCCGCCGATGGCGACGCCGGCGAGCATCAGCCAGCCGACCCGCCGCAGGATCATCCGCACGACGCCGGTCGCGGTTGCACCGAGCGCCATCCGTATGCCGATCTCGACCCGACGCGCGTTGACGGCGTACGCGGTCACACCATACAGCCCGACGCCGGCGAGCAGGAGTGCCAGCCCGCCGAAAAATGCGGAGAGCGTCGCGACCAGGCGCTCCTGCGTCAGCGACGCGTTCACTTGAGCCTCGAGCGAGTGAAACGACAGCGCCGCCGTCGGGTCCTCGCGCTGCAGCGCGTCCGCGAGGCTCCGGGCGACGGCCATCGGCGGACCGCCCGCGACTCGCACGCCGACCGAGATCGATGGACCCAGATCCGTCTGCTGCGCGAGCGGCACGAACATCGTCGGCGCCATTTCCGCCCGAAGCGATCGATAGACGGCATCCTCGACGACTCCGACCACTTCGTACGAAGTCCCGTTGCGGCCGGCTTGCGTGAAACGCGCCCCGATCGCATTGCCGGTGAGGAACCGGAGCACGAACGCGCGGTTCACGATTGCCGCCAGCGGCGCACCCGGCTGGTCCCTGCCGTCGAAGTCGCGTCCCGCGACCCGCCGCATCCCGTACGTGTCGAACCACGCGGGGCTCACCGCGTTGATCCAGGCAGTTCGCTCGCGCCGGGTCAGAGTGGAGCCCGGAGGCACGGTGATGCCGGTATTCCAGCCGGTGTCGCCGACCGGTGTCGTGAACGACACCGCCGCTGACCGGACCGCCGGCACTCCCGCGGCAGCCAGGCGCAGCCGCTCGAACAATTCGGGCCTGGCAGCGGCATTGGCGCCGCTCTTTTGCACGTTGACGGTGGCGATGAGGACCGAGCCGCGCTCGAAGCCGGACGGGCGCGTGGCCAGCGCAAAGAACGTGCGGCCAAAGAGCCCCGCTCCGACGACCAGCGCCAGCGACAGCGCGACCTGGGCGACGACCAGGAACTGCCGCACGCCCAGACGCCGATCGGACGAACCGCGCGCGTGCTCCTTCACTGCCTCGTTCGGCGCAATCGAGCGCACGCCGGCGGCGAGCGCCAGGCCGAACAGCACCGCGGTCGTGATCGTGACCAGCGTCGTGAATCCGAGCACGCGCCAATCGAACGATAGATCGAGGTAGACCGGATTCGCCATCGTCGACAACTGCGCCACCACGAGGCGGCTTCCCGCGCCCGCGACGGCGAGTCCGAGCAGCGCGCCGGCTCCGGCGAGCATCAAACTCTCCGCGAGCAACTGGCGGACGATCCGGAACCTCGAGGCGCCGAGCGCGACCCGCAACGTCAACTCGCGGCGCCGCGCTGCTCCGCGTGCCAGCAGCAGGTTCGCGATATTGGCGCAGGCAATCAGCAGCACGATGCCGACGACCACCATAATGGCGGTGAGCGGCGCTTCATACCGGCTGCGGAGCGGGGAGCGGCCGGACGCCGCGGACAGCAGCTTCAGTGGATCGGACAGGTATCGCGGCTGCTCCTGCGCCGGCAGATCGGCAGGCAGCGTGGCCGCGCGGATCTGCGGCTGCAGCGCGCTCAGCATCGCCGTCGCCTGCGCCTCGCTCTGGCCCGGCTTCAACCGGAGCATGATCTCGAGCCACCAGTCGGAGCGGCCGTCGAGCACGCCACCCTTGCCGCCGACGAGCGGCTGGGTCCCAATCGGAATGGCGACCTGATACGAGCGACCGACATCCGGTCCAAAAAATCCGCGAGGCGTGACGCCGATGATGGTGAAGGGGACGCGTTCGACGACCAGGGTGCGCCCGATCACGCCGACCTCGCCGCCGAACCGGCGGTGCCACAGGTCGTAGCTGATGACCGCCACCGGGCCGTCCGGCCCGCCGCCCCGGGCGTCGTCGGCCGAAGTGAACGTCCGCCCGATGACCGCCGGCACGCCGAGCACCTCGAACAGCCGGCCGCTCGCCCAGATGCCCTCCACCGGGTCTGTTTCACCGCGGGACGAGAGATCGAACGTCTCAGCCGCCCAGGCGAACGCGCCGTCCGAGATGTCCCCCTCGCGGGCGCGGATCTCCTCCCAGATCGGGTTGGTCCATGACCCGTGGTCGACGAGCATCAGGCGGTCAGGATCGCGGACCGGCAGCGACTTCAGCACGAGACTGTTGAGGATCGAGAACAGCGCGGTGTTGGCGCCAATCCCGAGACCGAGCGAGAGGACCGCGATCACCGTGACCAGCGGCGCCGCGCGCAGCGAACGCCAGGCGTCGCGCCAATCAACCGAGAGTACCGGACGCATGCGTGGACCTCCCTCTTCCGCTCGGGGCGGGTGACGAAACGCAACCACTCGCAGCGCCGCCGCGAACCGGATGATGTCGCCCACGGTGAGGATCCAGAAGGCCGCGTGGGCGGCCGGACCGCGGGACCGCGCGGCGTCGTGCTCGCGCAGAAGTGACTGATGCATGCGGGCCGCGAACCGTGCACGGAACAGCGGAGGGTAGGCGAGCAGCAGCCATGACAGGGCCCTCTCGGCCAGCGCCGGGCGTGAGGGCATCATGCCTGCCCCCGCCGCGGCGCCGGTCGCAGCGCGTCAACCGCGGCGATGAGTGTCGCCAGGCGTGCCCGTTCGCGCGCGAGCACGCGAAGGCCTCGTGGCGTGGCGCGGTAGTAGGCGCCGCGCCGCGGGTCGTCGTCGGGCGGCCGCCCGGCGGCTTCCTCGACCAGCCCCTCGTCGATCAGCTTCGAAAGGTGACGGTAAAACG
This sequence comes from Acidobacteriota bacterium, assembly GCA_039930925.1. GTDB lineage: Bacteria > Acidobacteriota > Vicinamibacteria > Vicinamibacterales > 2-12-FULL-66-21 > JALZOC01. The sequence continues at coordinate 4,671 of JBDTSX010000233.1, forward strand.
AGCCGGTGCGCAGCGGTACGGTGCCGCCGGACTGCGCCTGGACCGTCTGCATGACCGCATAGCCGTGGGTGGGTTCCTCGGCCAGCGCCAGCAGGATGTAGAACACCGCGGGCTTGATCGGTTCGGCCGCGTCGTGGCCCGCGCCGGGTGACTTCTTCAAGGACGTCCTCCGCCATGACATGTCCATATTGGACATGTCTGATGCGGACGCATCCTATCACGAATTGCCACGTCGAACATCGGCGCCGCGCCCCGGTCCGGCAGGAGCCGGACGCATCGTCGGTGGTCGCGATCCGCCTGGCGAAACGCGCACCGACTCCCGGAAGTCCCGCGCACGAACGGCGGCGGGGCTACACTGTCCCGGGTCACTGCGCGGAAGCAGGAGGCCCGGCCGCGCGCCAGGAGATCCATGACGACAGTCCTCGAGACCCATGATCTGAAGAAGCACTACCGCATGGGCGATACCGTGGTGCGCGCGCTGGACGGCGTCTCGATGACCGTGGAGCAGGGGGAGTTCGTCGGCCTGCTGGGCACCTCCGGATCCGGCAAGTCCACGCTGCTGAACCTGATTGCCGGGCTCGATCACGCGACCGGCGGCACGCTCCGGATGTTCGGCCGCGACCTCGCACAGATGTCCCGCGACCAGCTGACGCTCCATCGCCGCCGCAATGTCGGGATCATCTTCCAGTCCTTCAACCTGGTCCCGACGATGAGCGCGCTCGAGAATGTGGCGCTCGCGATGATGTTCGCCGGGGTGGCGCGGCCCGAACGCGAACGGCAATCGATGGCGCTCCTCGAATCGATGGGTCTTGGTGCGCGCGCGCGGCATCGGCCGCGGGAGCTGTCCGGCGGCGAGCAGCAGCGTGTGGCGATCGCGCGGGCGCTCTCGAACACCCCGGATGTGCTCCTGGCCGACGAGCCGACCGGGAATCTCGACAGCCGGACGTCCCGAGACATCATGGAGCTGCTGAAACAGCTCAACCAGCGTGACGGCAAGACCATCATCATGGTGACGCACGATCCGCTTCTCGCCGGCGCCTACGCGCACCGCACCTTCGCGATGCTCGACGGCGTCATTGTCCCTGAGCCCTCCAGATCATGACGTTGAGCGACACCTTCCAGCTCGCGCTGCGCAACCTCGGACAGGCGAAACTGCGGACCTCGTTGACGACCCTGGGAGTGTCAATCGGGATCGCGTCGCTCGCCGGCATGGTGTCGCTGGGACTCGGCCTCCAGGATCAATTCGTCGGCCGCTTCACCAAATCCGGCGTCTTCGACGCGGTCACCGTCATGTCCGTCGGGGACCAGCCGGGCGTGGCCATGCGCATGGGACGCCGCGGCTCGTTCGGGCGCGCGCGCGGCGGCGGCCCTCGCGGGGCGGGGCCGCGAGGCGACGGCGGCGCGCCGGCGCAGCCCGACCAGCCTCCGCCTCCGCTGGACGACGAGGCGATGAAGACGCTGGCCGCGCTCGATCACGTCAAAGAGGTGTATCCGAACCTGCGGGTTCCGGTGCAATTGAAATATGGCGGGCTCTCTGAGTTTGCGATTGCGGCGGGCGTGCCGATGTCGGCGCGAGGCGAAGGCGCGTTCCAGACGTTCGCCTACGGCAGTTTTTTCGGCAGCGACTCGGATCGCGCGTGCCTGCTCAGCCTCGACTTGGCCAAGCGGATCGAGGCAGCCAATCCCGGCGCGTTGATTGGCCGGGAGCTGATCCTGGCGCACGGCGCGGCGGCGTCACCGGGGGCGGTTGGCGGGGGGATCGACGTCGGCGGCGGCGCTCAGGTTCAAGCCGTCGACAGTGCCTGCCGGATCGCCGGCATCGTGGAGCGCGACCCCGCTCCGGGACCGCTGGGCGGCGGGCGGGTCTCGGGCGTGATGATTCCGCTGGGATGGGCGAAGGAGATTGGCGACAGGCCGCTGGCCGGAGTACCGGGGGCGCCCGCCCCGAAGCGGACCTATCCCTCCCTGACGGTCAAGGTCATGCACCCGCAGGCGACGCAGGACGTGGAGGATCGGATCAAGGCGATGGGGTTCACCGCATTCTCCGTCAACGACGCCCTCGAGGGGGCGAAGCGCGCGTTCATCATTCTCGACATCGTCCTCAGCCTGATCGGATCGATCGCGCTCGCGGTCTCGTCGCTCGGGATCGTCAACACGATGGTGATGTCGATACTCGAGCGGACGCGCGAAATCGGGATCATGAAGGCGATCGGCGGGAGCGACGGCGATATCCGCCGGATCTTCCTGATCGAGGCCTCGGCGATCGGGCTGTTGGGAGGAGTGGCAGGCGTGCTGCTCGGTTGGCTGGTCGGCCGCGCGATCAACATCGGCGCGAACATCTACATCCAGGGCCAAGGAGGCACGCCGGGCAACCTCTTTGCGCTTCCGCTGTGGCTGATTGGCGGTGCGATCGGATTCTCGATCGTCGTCAGTCTGATCGCCGGGAGCTATCCCGCCGCGCGCGCCGCACGTCTCGATCCGATCCAGGCCCTGCGCCACGATTGATCGGGCGTGTCGTTGCTGTGTCCGCCTGAAGGCGGCCACTACACGGTCAGACCCGAGGCGATCAGCAGCGCATCGATGTCGTCCGGCACGGGGGCTTCGATTCGCACTTCCTCGTGGGTGGCCGGATGGGTCACTGTCACTCGCCAGGCGTGCAGTGCCTGCCGGGGAAACGCGCGTAGCGCGGCGGACAGCGCCGGGTCGGCAATCAGCGACCATCGCGGCTCGCCGTAGGTGGGGTCGCCGACGAGCGGCCAGCCGCGCGACGCGAGATGCACACGGATCTGATGGGTGCGGCCGGTCATCAGCCGGCAGCGCAGCAGCGACAGCCCCGCGCGCGGCGCGCGCACCCGCGCCAGCCGCTCGAACTGCGTCAGGCTCGGCGCCCCGC
>JBDTSX010000234.1:0-7546 GCA_039930925.1 Acidobacteriota bacterium
CACCGCGTTTCTTGGCGGCATCATCCGTGACCCACCGCTCCGGCTGCCGGTCCTGGCGGCGGGGACCGCGGCCCAGAGCACGCCGGAAGGCAAGCCCTTCCCGTCGGTGTTGAAGACCCGGGTGCTCGATCAGGCGGGCCTGCCGATCGCGGGTTTGACGGTGACGTTCAGGACGCCGGCGACGGGCGCCAGCGCGACCTTCAATGGTCTTTCTTCGGCCACCGGCGTGACTGACGCGAGCGGGATCGCGACCGCGCCCGCCGCTCAGGCCAACACCCGTCCGGGCGCCTACGCGGCGACCGCGACCGTCGAGGGGGGGACCAACAGCGCCACGTTCGCGCTCACCAACACCGCCGCGCTGCCGCTGACGGTGAGGGGGGTGGGCGGCACCCCGCAGACGGCGTACGCTTCGACGGCCTTCGCGCAGCCGCTCCAGGTCGCCATCGTTGACGCCTTCGGGAACCCGGCGCCGGGTCTGCAGGTGTCGTTCTTCGTGTTTTCAAGCGGCGTGAGCGTGACGTTCGGGACGTCGAAGACGGCGACCGCGACGACGAATGCGAACGGGATTGCGGCGGCCCCAGTGTTGACGGCAGGCTCCAGGGCCGGCACGTATATCGTGGCGGCGGGAGCTACCGGCCTCAAGTCGGGGGCGGTATACACACTGACGGTCCGGAAACGCTAGCGCCTGAAGGATTCAGGCGCGTGGGACGCGTCACCTGGGCCGTCGAGGCCCGGGCGACGCGTCCGCTCGGCGTGACGTCGATCAGCCGGCGGCGATTTCGCTGACGCCGGCCAGGCGATCGATGTCGGTGGGCACCGGGCCGCGGAGCGTGTGGGCCGACGCCTGCCGGAACTGCTGAAACGGCAGGTGGCAGCTGTGCTTGCGCAGAAACGCCAGGAAGCGGCGGTAGTCGGTCACCGGCATGTTGAACAGCTGGACCAGCAAGCGGTAGTTTCCACTCGTCCGCTCCAGTCCGACCTGGACCACCTTGCGCAGATCGTCGCGCGTCAGATCGCGCGAGACGAACTGCGGGTAGACCGCGGTCCAGAATGACTCCCCCTGGAACAGCCGCGCGCACAGCGCGTCCACCACGGACTCGGCTCGCACAGCGGTGTCGACGCGGATCGCCGCAGCGGACGCCGTGCCCGCGAAGACGTCGGCCGGGAGATCCGCCGGAACGATTGGCCGGCCCACGGCCCGGACGGTGACCCGCTCAATCACATTCTTCAATTCGCGCACGTTGCCCGGCCACGCGTGCGCCACCAGGACGTCCATGGCCGCCGGCGTGACCTGCGTCCGCGGAACCCCGTGCTGGCGGCTATACAGATTGAAAAAGTGCTGGACCAGCAGCGGGATGTCCGAGCGGCGGTCCCGCAGCGGCGGAATCAGCAGCCGGATGACGTTGAGGCGGTAGTAGAGATCCTCACGGAACGCCCCGGTCGCGATCTGCGCGTGCAGGTCGCGGTTGGTGGCCGTGATCAGGCGGATGTTGACGCGCGTGTGCGCGCGCGTCGCGCCGACGCGCTGCAGTTCGCCGGTTTCGAGAAACCGCAGCAGGACCATTTGCATCCGCGGGGTCATTTCGCCGACTTCGTCGAGGAAGACCGTGCCGTTCGGGGCCGACTCGAGCAGGCCGACCTTGTCTCGGAAGGCCCCCGTGAAGCTGCCGCGGACGTGGCCGAAGAGCTCGGACTCGAGCAGCGAATCGGGCACCCCGGCGCAGTTGATCGTCACCATCGGCTTGGTGGATCTGGCGCTCCGCTGGTGGATCAGCCGCGCCGCAACGTCCTTCCCGACCCCGGTTTCCCCAGTGATCAGGACCTTGGCATCCGACCGGGCCGCGCATTCGATGTCCGCGCGTACCAGGTGCATGGGCTCGGCCTCGCCGATGAGGACGTCTGCTATTCCAGATTGCGACACTTCCGGCTCCCTCCAAGGATAAAACCTTATGTAGAACTGATGAGCCTCAACTCTACGGTATTCCGAGGCAGAGGTCAAGATGTTGTCCCACAGGGCAACAAATTGGCTGGCCAGTGGACACGTTTATCGCTCTGTCAAGCCCCATCAGTCGGGCTGTCGGCGAACCAGTCAACGCGCAATCGTGCTGTTAAAACATAGACTGCAAAGAATTTAGTCAGCTCAAGCCATTCCCTGTGTGCGGTTGCGGCGCCACGGTTCGTCAAGTTCGCGTCTCAGCGACCTTCCTGATTGAGAAGTCAGCCGAAGCTGAACCTTTATCTTCGAGCTCGGCAATTTAGAAATTGCGGTGAAATCCAGTAAGCCATTGAAAAAGAGTGGTTTACCTGTCACATGACGCCATCGGTTCCGGATGTGCTGCTCTTTGCACTAGTGGGGCCCGGCACCCGTACGCGTCACTCGGGACAAATGTCTGGATCACATCAAATGAGAGATTCCGCATCGGCAAAGCTCATCGGCCAGAGCGCATCGATGGTCGAATTGCGCGCCGATATTCAGCGCATCGGACGTTCAACCGCGCGGGTGCTGATCACCGGCGAGAGCGGCGTCGGCAAGGAAGTCGTCGCGCGCGGCATCTACGAGGCGAGCGGCAGCGGCGCACCCTTCGTGCCGGTCAATTGCGCCGGGATTCCTGAAACGCTCCTGGAGTCCGAGCTCTTCGGCCACGTCAAAGGCAGCTTCACCGGCGCGCACCGCGACCAGGCCGGCAAGCTCGAAATGCCCGGCGGCGGCACCATCCTCCTCGACGAGATGGGAGAGATGACGCTGCGGATGCAGGCGCTCTTTCTTCGCTACCTGGAAACCGGTGAAGTGCAGAAGGTCGGCGCCGAGCGGGCCGTCCCGGCCAAGAACGTCCGGGTCATCGCGGCAACCAACCGGGATCTGCGCCAGCAGATCGCGCAGGGTCTCTTCCGCGAGGACCTGTTCTACCGTCTCAACGTCATTCACCTGCACGTCCCGCCGCTCCGCGACCGCCGGGAGGACATTCCGCTCTTGTTGGACTATTTCCTCGCCACCTTCACGGAAGGACGGAGCAGCGCTGCGGCGGCCTCGAATGGCTACGGGACCCGGGTGCGCGCGATCGCGCCGAAGGCTGTGGCGCTGCTCACCCAGTACGCATGGCCCGGCAACGTTCGCGAGCTGCAGAACTTGATCGAGCGCGCGGTCGTGACCGGCCGCCGCGAAGTGATTGGCCCCGAGGATCTGCCGGCTGAAGTCCGCGCCACGCCCGATCACGTCGTCCGGGTGCGCAACGATCAGCATTCCGCCACCGCCGACGATCTCTTCAGGAAGCTGATCGAAGAGCGCGAGTCCTTCTGGACCGCCGTCTATCCGCTCTACATGAATCGCGAAATCACCAAAGGCAACATCAGGGAACTGATCGACAAGGCGTTGAACCGGGCGCGGGGCAACTACAAGATCGTCCTCGCGATGTTCAACATGGAGCCGCGCGAATACAAGCGCTTCCTGAATTTCCTCCGGAAACATGACTGCCAGCTGCCCTTCATGGCATACCGGCAATAGATCCACCCGACAGGACGACACATGCACACCACCCAACGACATGCCCGATTGATGCTCTCGACCGCCCTGTGCGCGGCATTGTTTGCGACCGCCGGCGCCGCCTCAGGCCGTGCGCAGGCCGCGATGCCAGGCGCGGGCTCCGTGATCAACGCCGGCGAGGACTACGTGATCGGACCCGAGGATCAGCTGTCGGTGCTGTTCTTTTCGAACCGCGACATGTCCGCCGACGTCGTGGTGCGGCCCGACGGCAAGATCTCGCTGCCGCTGATCAACGAAGTGACCGCCAGCGGCCTCACGCCCGAGCAGCTGCGTGAGCAGGTCACGCTCGAAGCGAAGCGGTTCATCCAGGAGCCGAACCCGACCATCGTCATCCGGCAGATCAACAGCCGTAAGGTGTTCATCACCGGTGCGGTCGAGAAGCCGGGCACCTACAGCCTGAACGGGCCGACGACGGTGCTGCAGTTGATTGCGACGGCGGCCGGTCTGAAGGAGTACGCCGACAGCAAGCACATCGCGGTCATCCGGACCGAGCACGGACGCCAGAACACCTATCCGTTCAACTACGACAAGGTGATCGATCGCAAGAGCATGGAGCAGAACATTCAACTCCGGCCTGGTGACACGGTCATCGTCCGGTGAGGCGCCTTCCTTGGTCTCTCGCGGCGGTGTTGTGTCTGGCGGCGCAGACGGCTGCCGCGCAGACCTACCGGCCTGACCGTCCGTACCGGGGCTTGTTCGCTCCGCCGAACCCCGACGCGCACCATCAGCTCGATGTCAGCTGGTCGGCCGCGACCGCCTACGACGGCAACATCACGGTTGACAGCGGTCTCGCATCGAGCCCGGCCACGGCGGTTGACGGCGGGTGGGGAAGCGCCGAACTGACCGGCAAGTACGAGTACCGCGGACGGCACGCGACGTTCCATGCCTCCGTCTTCGGCCGCGATCGGTACTACCCGAAGTTCGAGAAACTGAGCGCCGTCGATCACGGCGCCGACGTGGGCTTCACGACCAACGTCACCGGCACGACCCGCATCTCGGCATCGCAGGCGCTGATCTATCAGCCCTTCTACCAGCTGAGTCTGGTGACCAACGTCGCCTCGCTCGAACCTTCACCGGGCCTGGATCCGATCGACTCGCTCTCGAAGACGCAGTCGCGCTCGTACAGCGGCGCCACCGAAATCTCACAACGTCTCGGTGCGGCGTCGGCCGTGGTGCTGGGGTACGGCTATCGCTATACGCAGCTGCCGGGCACCGGCGCGGCGCCGTTCCAGTCCCAGTCGATTACCGGCACGTTCACGCGGACGCTGACCCGCCGGGTGTCATTGAGGCTCGGATCCGGAACCGGGCGAACGGAAGGCGGTCTCAACCTGACCAGCTCGCCGGCGGACACGACGCTCCCGGGCAGGCGCGTGACCACGCGCAACCTCGAGGTCGGGCTCGACTACGCACGCCCGCTCTCGCGCTCGCGCCACACGACCTATTCGTTCGCGTCCGGTGCGGGCACGGTGACCGACCTTGGGGTGAGCGCCTATCGAGTGATGTTCGACGGCGGCGTTACCCGTGAGCTTGGCCGCGCCTGGACCACCGGCGCCACGTATCACCGCGGCCTCGCGTTCATCGACGGGATCGCCGCCCCCAGTTACGCGGACGCCGCGCACGTCCGTCTCGGCGGCCTGATCTCGAAACGGTACGACGTCAATCTCGCGGCCGCGTACTCGAAAGGCCAGATCGGACTGGTCCAGGATCAGGGTGGGTTCACGACCTATTCCGGGACGGCGGACTTCCGGATCGCCCTGACCCGTGGCCTGTCGATCGTGGTCGGCTATACGTCCTACCGCTACACTTTCGCCGAGGACGTTGCGGTCACGTCCGGACTCGAACAGGCGCGACATCGCCAGAGCGTTCGCATCGGGCTGAGCGGATGGCTGCCGATCGTCCGTTGACACGCGGCGTCCGCATCGCGGGGACGCCCCTGTCGCGGCGAGTGGCCCGCGAGCGGCCTTCCAGACCCAGACAGAGGACGTCATCGTCCGGCTGAAGCCGGACGCCACGCTGGAAGGCGGCCCGACGCCGTCCGGCTCGAGTGGCGCACCTGCGCGCCCCTTCTGACGCCGGGCTACACGACTTTCAACACCGTCCGCGCAAAGCCCTTCGACGCGTAGTAGTCGGCGGCGCCCCACTGGGTCCGGTACTTGGCGCGCATCCGCCCGTAGGATTTCGCCAGCACCGCCCCGCTATTGGCCTGCTCGATCACGGGGCCCGTCCGTCGCAACAGGGTCGTGCGGTCGATCACGCTCGCGCCAAAACGCCGGATCGCGCGCGAATAGAAATCGACGTCGTCGACCGGCGCCACTTCCGCATCGAACCCATGAATCGGACTGATGCACTCGCGGCGGATCATCGCCGCGCTGCACACGAACGGCGCGGGATCGAACAGCATCGTTGCGGCCAACGCCCATCTCGGGCCGAAACGCTGGCACGCGATGGCCCTCCGGTGCGCTCGCTCAAAATACTGCCGCTCGCGCCGCACCGCCGATTGGTCCGTGCCGAACGGTTCGATCTGGCCGAACACCACCCCGGCGCCGGGGTCGCCCTCGAAGGCTCTGGTGGCCGCGTGGTAGTGGCCAACCGGCACGATATCGCCGTCGTCCAGGAAATGAACGAAGCGGCCTCGCGCGAGCGGCCAGGCGGCGTTCCGGACCGTGGCCGGGCTGCCTCCGGTCGGGTGCTTCATTTGAAAGTAGGTGATGCGCTCGTCCCGCAGCGACTGCACCGCAGGGAACGCGGATCCGCCGGGGCAGTCGTCCACGATCAGGACCTCGAGCGAGGGCCCATGCTGATCGAGCGCGCTTCTCGCCGCCTCGACCAGTTCGGCCGGCCGCCGGTAGGTCGCGATCACGACCGAGACATCAATCACGTCGAGGGCCGCCACTTCAGGACAGCGGATGGCGGAGGACGTCCAGCAGCAGTTTCTGCAGCTCGATCACGGCAATTCTGGTTCCGGTTCGCGTGTGCCACCAAGTCGAGGGGTCGAACATCGAGTAGGGGGATCCCCGCACGCTCACTCGCAACGATCCGCGCGGGGTCGAGCGCCGGAGCACCCGCGTCAGCCGCCGGGAGTGATCGCGCGTTGTGACGACGATGACTGACCGGATGGAGTGCTCGCGGCACCAGCGGGCAACGATCTCGCCTTCGTCTTCGCTGCCGGCCGAGAGGTAGGGAATCCGCTCGACTACCGGCACGCCGAGCGCGTGGATGCTGCCGATCAGGGCGTCGGCGCTGTCTTGGTAGCCGAGGCCGCGGCGCTCGAACTCGGCCCGCACGGGCTCGGGCGGCTCCGCGATCACCATCACGCGCGGGCTCAGCCCCTGCTGGACGAGATCCGCGACTTCCAGCGCGCCGGCGCTCGACGCCGCGACGCTCACGACGATCACGTCGGCTGGCTGAGCGGGCGCATCGATGACCAGCGCCGATCCCGCGGCCGCGAGCAGACGCACCCTGATCACGGGCGTGGCGAAACCCACGACCATGATGGTGAGTGCCGCCATCATGATCCGGGTGCACGTGACGAGGGCGCGCCGCTGGCCGGTCCGGCGCGGCCAGATCCTCGGGATTCGGGCGCCCGGTCGTTTTTCCGCGAAGCCCGCTCGAGGCCGATCGAGCGCCGAGGCGCTCACGGTCGGACCGCGACGCAGCCGATCACCCGTTCGCGCCCGACGGCGTCCACCACGCTGCGAATCGCCGACAGCTTGGACTCGCCGATCTGCACGAGGAGCAGGATCGCGGTCGTGGTCCGGGCGAGCGCGAGCGCGGTCGGGTTGCTGGTCACGCAGTCGAGGCGGATCACCATGCTGTTGGTCTCGGCCGCCGACTTCAATGCCACCGACAGTTGCTGGTAGTCGCCGATCTCCACCCCGGTCGCATCGAGAAAACGGACCGAGCGGGCGCCATGCAGGTCTCCCACGCTGACCAGCGAACGCGCGATCCGACCGGCGCGGTCGTGCAGCGGCGCCCCGATCGGAACCACCGCCAGCGTGCTCCACG
>JBDTSX010000235.1:0-7545 GCA_039930925.1 Acidobacteriota bacterium
CGTTGAGGGCTCGCAGCGGCGCGTACCGGTAGAAATGAAAGTGGACGCCTTGCTCGTCGGCGCCGCGGGTGACCAGTGGATGCCATGGCGCCACGAGATGCACCTCATGGCCGCGCGCCGCCACGGCCCGGGCGATCGGCTCCATGAACGTGCCGACGCTGTCGCCCGGAAACCTCGGATACGAGGTCGTCACCATCACGACGACCTGGGGCATCGTGTCAGCGGCGGGCGCCGCGGAGCTTCAGGCGCCACGGCATGATGACCGATTCGAGCAGCACGCCCGAGGAGAGCTTCGACTGCCCCTGTTTCCGCTCGACGAAGATAATCGGCACCTCGCCGATCCGGCAGCCGTGTCCGGCGGCGTCGAACAGCATCTCCACGAGAAACGCGTAGCCGTCGGACACCATCGCATCGAGCGGCAGCCGGGCGAGCGCGTCGCGCCGCCAGCACCGGAACCCGCTGGTGCAGTCACTCGGCGACAGCCCGGTGACGGCGCGGATGTAGCGATTGGCGAACGTGCTCAGGAAGATCCGGTGGAGCGGCCAGTTCACGACGCTGACGCCGTTCAGATAGCGCGAGCCGATGACGACGTCGGCATGGTCGGTGCCGGCGGCCAGGGCTGGCAGATAGTCGGGGTTATGCGACAGGTCGGCGTCCATCTGGCAGATCAGATCGACGTCGGTCGTCGCAATCGCGCGGCGCAGGCCGTCGATGTACGAGCGGCCGAGGCCGCGGCGGCCGGTCCGATGCATCACCTCAATCCGGCCGGGATGTGTGACGGCGAGCTCGTCAGCCAGCACCCCCGTTCCGTCCGGCGACCCGTCGTCGACGATCAGCAGCCGGAAGCCCGGATGCGCGAGCACGCCGCTGACGAGCAGCGGGAGATTATCCCGCTCGTTGTAGGTCGGCACGACTACGAGCACATTCATCAGCGCTTCAAACGGTCCGCGCAGGTCATCCCCGCGCACACGATCAGGGCCGGATCGACGACGGGAATTCGAAACCGCTCCTGCGGAAAAAATACCAGACAGACCAATACCGCCGAAGCCGCGAGGAGCGCCAGCGCCTCGGGACGGCGGGGATTCTGCCACCAGCGCCGACCGCCCGCTGCCGCGAAGGGTAGCAGGAGCAGGTAGGAGACCACCGACGAGACGAAGTACGCCCTGGAGTGTAGCGTATACGACGGCCCGATCGGGACGACCGTGTAGAACGCCTTCCTCGCGAGCAGGCCGAGCCACCAGGCCGGATGAGCTGCCATGTAGTCGAGCGCCTCGCGGTAGTACACCGGCTCGAGCTGCTCGGCGGTCAAGCCCGGATGCGCGCCGCGAAAGTCGAGCTCCGCCTGCTTGATCGTCGGATTGGCCGCCAGGTCCCCTTCGCCGCGCGCGAGTGGATGATTGCCGGTCCAGAACGTCACGCCCCCTTCCGAGGCAACCAGCACGAAACGGCCATGGACGCGGAAGTTCCGGGCGGTCCACGGCGCCACGACCAGCAGGGCTGCCGCAAGCAGCGCGCCCGCGAGAAGACCGTGGCGGCGCCACAGCATCCAGCACACCGCCAGCGGGAGAAAGAACAGCATCGCCGGCCGGGTCAGGATCGCCGCGCCGGTGAGCGCGCCCGCCGCGAGCGTCAGCCCCAGCGCGGCGCGAGGTCCGCGCGCCGCCTCGACGCGATCGATCGCCAGGTTCAGCAGGAGCACCGCGCCCAGCGCGAGGGTGCTGTAGAGCACCTCGCTCAGCACGTACGCGCAAATCCAGACCAGCGGAGGATAGACGGCCGCAATTGCCGCCGCCGCGACACCGGCGCGCGTTCCGCCTGCCCGTGCCGCGATCAGCCCGATCATCCAGACGCCGATCGCGCCGACCCCGGACTGCGCAAACTTCACCCGCAACGGGGTTGACGCGGCGGCGCCGGATCCGGCGCCGATCCGGGCGAGGAACCACGGATAGGCGGGGGCGCGCCCGAACTGCTGAGCGGTGCCGCTTCGAGACGACTCGTCATAGACGAATCCGCGCCCGGCGGCAACGCTCTCCGCGAGCATCAGGTACTCGCGCTCGTCGTGCGTGAGCGGCTTGTTGGTCCAGTAGAGGAGACCGAACGCGAGACGAAGGACGAATCCGGCGAGCGCCGCCGAGACGATCAGCCGCCGCGCGCGCGCAGGGTCGATCGTCATCCCCGGCTTCTACTGCCGGCCTTCGAAACGGAGCGCCGAAATCTGCTCGGAGACCAGTCCGACCAGGAAGACAATCACCGCGAGCATGATCAGCAGCACCGAGGAGTTGGTGACGTGGCGCTGTGTCGCGATCGTCCACACCGCATACCCGGCGCCGATCGCGAACGTCCCGAGGCTGATTGGCATGAAGACCCGCAACGGACTGAACAGCGTCACGATCTTGAGGATGATGATCAGGAACTTCCCGCCGTCCCGCGCCAGCCGGATCTTCGACTTGCCGACTCGTGCGCGCGCCTCGACCGGCTCGAACGCGACGTTGTAGCCGGCCTTGATGAACGCCAGCGTCGTGGTGGTCGGCGTGGAGAAGCCATTCGGGAGCAGGTGGAGGAACTCGCGCACGTGCTCACGCCGCGCGCCGCGGAAGCCGGAGGTCAGATCGGGAATCGAACGCCCGGTCAGGTAACTCGCCAGGGCGTTGAGCAGGCCGTTCCCGGCTCGCCGCGCCAGCGTCGCCTGCGTGGCAGACGCGCGCGCGCCGATGACGAGATCGTACTCCCCCAGCCTGGAGACCAGCCGCCGCGCATCGTCGGGCCGGTGCTGCCCGTCGCCATCGATGATCAGGATGAACTCGCCGGTCGCCCGCCGGACACCGGACTTGACGGCGGCGCCGTTGCCCTTGTTGTACGGGTGCGTGACGACGATCGCCCCCGCGGCCGCCGCGCGTTCGGCCGTGCCGTCGCGCGACCCGTCGTCCACGACGATGATCTCGTGCCACGGATGCGCGCCGGCGAGCCCGGCGACGACCTCGCCGATGACATTCGCTTCGTTGTAGGCAGGAACGATTACCGAGACCTCAGACGGCTCGGCCACTAGCGTCCCGGCCGATCGGTAGGGGAAAGTGCGACGGCCTGCACCTCCGCGGGCTGCCGCGGCAGCTCCAGCCCGCGGACGCGGTAGAGGAGATCCTCGAGCAGCTTGCGGTTCGCGGAGATCACGTCCGCGAGCAGACCGATCACGAGCACCTGGAAGCCGACGATCATCAGCACGGCCGACGCGATCAGCGACTGCAGGTAGCGCTCCGGCCCGATGCCGGTTTCGGTGAAATAGTGATACAGGAACCGGAGCGACAGGGCGAAGCCGGCGCCGAAGACCAGGAGGCCTATATAGGTGAAGACCTTGAGCGGCTCGTACATCGTGTAGATCCGCACGATCGTCGCGGACGAACGCTTGATGTACGAGAACAGGTTGTCGAAGAGCCGCGAGTCGCGCGTGCGCGCGTTGGTCGCCACCGGCACGTGCGCGATCGCCATCCGCTTCTTGCCCGCCTGGATGATCGATTCGAGCGTGTAGGAAAACTCGGAGACGATCGTCATCCGCAGCGCGGCCTCGCGCGTATAGGCGCGGAAACCGCTGGTCGTGTCGGGCACGGTCGTGTTCGACACCTGCCGCACCACCCAGCTGCCCAGCCGCTGCAGCTGCCGTTTCCGCCACGACATGTGCTGCACCGCGCCGACGTTGCGATCGCCAATGACGATGTCCGCCTCGCCGCGCAGCAGGGGGCCGAGGAGCTTGGCAATTTCGTGTCCGGCGTACTGGTTGTCGGCGTCGGTGTTGACGATGAAATCGGCCCCCGCCTTGAGCGACGCGTCGATGCCGGCCATGAACGCCGCGGCCAGCCCCTTGTTGCGCCGCAGCCTGACCACATGGTCCACGCCGTGCTGCCGGGCCACGTCCGCGGTGCCATCGCGGGATCCATCGTCCACGACGAGCACTTCGATGACGTCGATGCCGGGGACCGATCGGGGCAGGTCGGCGAGCGTCGCGGGGAGCGTCGCCGCCTCGTTCAGGCAGGGGAGCTGAATGATCAGTTTCTTCACGAACAGCGCAATTATGGCAGTTCTGAGGGGTTTGGCAATTGCGCCACCAGCTTCTCGATCACGCCGTCCCAGGTGATTCGGATCGCGGCCTCGTGGCCCGCATCTCCCATCGACGCCGCCAGGCGGCGATCGCCGGCGAGCCGGTTGATCGCCGCCGTCAGCTCGTCCGGATCCGGCGCGCAGACGAATCCATTCACTCCGTCGATGACGAACTCGTTCGGGCCGCCGGAGTCGGAACAGGTGAGAACGGGCTTGCGGGCGAGGAAGGCTTCGAGGGTGACGTAGCCGAAGTCCTCGTCGAACGGCGGATACGCCACGGCGAGCGCGCCGGAGTAGAGGTCGATCAATTGCTCGTCGGCGACCGCCCCGAGGAAAGTGACGCGGTCGGCGACGCCCGCCTGCTCCGCCGTGCGCTCCGCGTTCTGCCGCTGGGTGCCGTCACCGGCGATCACAAGACGGACGGAGCGATCGACTCCGGCCATCGCCTTGATGATGAGATCGACCCGCTTCACCGACTCGATGCGGCCGACCGAGAGGATGTAATCGCCGTATGGACCCGGCACCAGGCGCGTCGCCAGCAGCGGCGGATGATAGAGCGCTTCAGCCGCGAGCCCATTGAACCTGGTCAGGCGTGCGGCGGTGTTTCGTGCGTTGGCGAAGACCGCCCGGCACTCGCCGAGCATCTGGGTGTCGAGGCGCATCAGCGTGTCGCGCAGTCCGACGTCGAGCTCGGTATGGGCGAAGTCGGAGTAGTCCGTGCCGCACAACTCGTAGGCGGCGCGGTACTGATGGATCAACCAGGCAATCTTGTTCGGATGGCGCACGAAGTAGGTCGGGAACTTCGAGGCGATGACGAGGTCGATCGGCCGTCCGTTGCTCTCACTGAGGTCGAGCAGCCGCCAGGCCGCCGCGTGCGGGAGGATTTCTTCCTTGGGGTACCACTTGAACGGGACGCTGACGAGCTCGGCCAGGTAGCCGCGGAGCCGGAGCTCCCGCACGAGCTGCCGGACGTGCACCTCCGCGCCGCCGTGCACGAACGGCACCTGCGCCTCGCACACGATCACTGTCCGCACCGTCATCACAGGTGTTGGCGGTGCACTAGGTCGCGTGCCGGAAGTTGATCACGTCGC
The DNA here is from genome assembly GCA_039930925.1 of Acidobacteriota bacterium. Lineage (GTDB taxonomy): Bacteria > Acidobacteriota > Vicinamibacteria > Vicinamibacterales > 2-12-FULL-66-21 > JALZOC01. The sequence goes on from JBDTSX010000235.1 coordinate 5,181, forward strand.
CGTCCTGCACGATGTACTCCTTGCCTTCGAGGCGCAGCTCCCCGCGATCACGGCAGGCGGCGAGCGTGCCGCGCGCGATCAGGGCGTCGTAGCTGACCACCTCCGCACGAATGAACCCGCGGGAGATGTCGCTGTGGATCTCGCCGGCGGCCAGGACGGCGCTGGTATGGCGCGGGATCGACCAGGCGCGGTTCTCGTCTTCGCCGACGGTGAAGAACGAGATGTAGCCGAGCAGATCGTAGCTGGCGCGAATCACGCGATCCAGCCCTGACTCCCGCAGGCCGAGGTCGGCCATGAACGCCGCCGCATCGTCCGGATCCAGCTGCGCGATCTCGAGCTCGATCCGCGCGCAGATCGGAACCGCGCGGGTGTTGGCGCCGGCGATGAAGGATTCCAGCCCGGCGAGCGCAATCGCGTCATCCGCCTTGGGCAGGTCCGCCTCGTCCAGGTTCAGGACGATCAGCAGCGGTTTTGCCGAGAGGAACTGAAACCCGCGCAGACGTTTGGCATCGTCCCCGGTCAGGTCGAGCGCTCGCAGCGGCTTTCCCTCTTCGAGGGCGGTCCCGCAGCGAAGCAGGATCTCCTTTTCCCTGCTCAACTCCGGACTGTTGCCTTTTTTCAGATCGCGTTCGAGCCGTTCGAGGCGCCGTTCGACCACGCCGAGATCCGCCAGGATGACCTCGTCCTCCATCGTGCGCACGTCGCGCGCGGGGTCGATCGACCCGGCGGGATGCGGGACGGACGGGTCGCGGAACATGCGGACGACGTGGAGCAGCGCGTCCGCGTTCCGGAACGGCGCCACGTCGAGGAGCGCCTGGGCTCCGGTGCGCGCCCCGCCGACCCCGGCAATATCGGCGAATTCGACCGTGGCGGGCACGTGTTTGCGAGGGTTGAAGAGCGCGGTGAGCTTGTCGAGGCGCTCGTCAGGCACGCGCGAGACGCCGACGTTCGCATCGGATTTCCCGCCGCCGGTTCGGGGCGCCTCGCGGGCGCTCGTCAAGAGCTGGAAGAGGGACGTTTTACCCGCCGAAGGAAACCCGATCAGACCTGCGCGCAACATTCAATCACTCAATCCTGAAGCAGCGAGCTGGGCCAATCTTTTGGTCATTCGACCTGCCAGCTCGACTCTGTGCACATCTGCACATCCTAGCATGTGGACCCAGCTCATCAGGTGACGAGCGCGGCCGCTGTCCGACTAGCGAAAGTAAAGCGTAACTCCGTGACCTTATTGGATTTGCGTTGACATCGCCGTAGCCGTTATCTACTATCGCCGTGGACTTTTGTGGAGCAAAGTGGAGTTTAACTGACGTGCTCCGGGGTAACTACACCGCCAAGATCGATGACAAGGGAAGGCTCAAGATCCCGAACGGTTTTCGTGCCCTTGTCGAGGAGAAGCACGGAGCTGCGCTGTTCGTGACGAGCCTGACCGGCGAGTACGTACGCATTTATCCCATGCCCGTGTGGATCGCGCTAGAGGAAAAACTCGCGAAGGCTCCCTCCACGCACCCGGCACGGCTGAAATTCTTCGACCGGGTCAACTATTACGGGCAGACGGCGGAATTCGATACCCAGGGGCGGGTGCTCATCCATCCGCGTCTCCGCGACTCGGCGGGGATGAACGGCGAGGTGGACGTGTTCGGTCAGTACGAGTGGCTCGACGTCTGGAACCACGAACGCTTCGTCGCGAAGATGCAGCGGGAGCCCTACACGGACGACGATGCGCGGGCGCTGGCGGAGTTTGGAATCTGACCATGGATCGTGAACCCACGCACGAACCGGTGATGGTGGCCGAGACGGTCGCATTGCTGGATCCGTCGCGCGGGGGCCTCTTCGTGGACTGCACCGCCGGCCTTGGCGGCGACGCGCGCGCGGTGCTCGAGGCGGGCGCGTCGCGCCTCCTCGCGCTCGATCGGGATCCCAGCGCGCTGGCGGTGGCGACCGTGGCGCTCGCCCCGTACGGTGACCGCGTCGAGCTGGTGCACGCGGACTATCGCGATCTCGGCAGTGTGCTCGTCGCGCGCGGTATCGACGCCATCGACGGCGCGCTCGCCGACCTCGGCGTTTCCTCGATGCAGTTCGATACCGAAGGGCGCGGGTTCAGCTTCCGCCGCGACGAGCCGCTCGACATGCGCATGGATCAAACCCAGGGCCCGACGGTGGCGGACTTGCTGATCGACGTCGACGAGACCGACCTGGCGAACATCATTTTTCAGCACGGCGAGGAGCGTTTCTCCCGGCGCATCGCCCGCGGCATCGTCGAGGCGCGCCGGTTCGCGCCGATTGCGACGACCGGGCAGCTGGCGCAGATCGTCAGGCGCGCGGTACCGCGCAAGGGATATCAGCGGATCGATCCGGCGACCCGGAC
>JBDTSX010000236.1:0-7510 GCA_039930925.1 Acidobacteriota bacterium
TACAGCTGGGGCGCCGATCCGATCGCGAACTTCTCCGGGAGGAAGTTCGAGGCCAGTCCGCTGGTGTCGTACTGCGGCTGCTGGTGCACGAACCGCATGCCGTAGTCGAGCGTCAGCCTCGACGTCACCTTCCAGTTGTCCTGGATGTAGGCCTCGTCGTTGTTGTAGATGTACTGACCTTCAACGAACTTCGACACCTGCTGATACGAGCTGAACACCCCGAGCAGCGCGTTGGCATAGCCGTACTGCGAGTCGAGGGGATTGTTCGTATCGTTGCCGAAGTTCAGCGTGCCGAAAGGGTTCCCCTGGTTCTGACGCTTTGCCGCATGCTGCCGGTAGTAGCCGGATTTCAGCGTATGGCGGCCGAGCACCTTGGTCACGCTGCCGGAGAGGTCGGTCACTGCCGAGAAATCGGCAAATCCAGGGTAGACGTTGTTCGGCGGCGCATTGGCGACCCGGCCGCCCCACTGGAACGCGGGCGGGAGCAGCACGCGGGTGCCGTCCCAGATCGGCGTGTCGACTTCGTTCAGCGCCTCGAACTGGTAGTAGCTCGGGTCGATGATGTTGGCATCCGGAAAGAGGTACGGCAGACCGGTCAGCCCGGTGTTGGCGCGGCTGGATACCGGATTGGTGGGGAAGCCGGAGGTGCAGAAATTTGCCCCGGTGCCGTTCAGGCCGCAGCCTGCCTGCCGGTGCGACGCGTGTCCGACGTTGACCTCGAGAAAGGTGCTCGGGGTGAGCGTATAGGTCGCCGATGCCGACCACAGCGGCACGACGGGGTCGTTCATCTGGGTGTCGTTGAATCCTGGGAGCGATCCTATAACGGGGGTGCTCGGCTGGCCCCAGGACGCGTACTTGAACGTCCCTCGCAGAGATGACATCGGTTGATAGTCGATCCGCACGGCCGGCTGCCAGGCGGTGATGCTCTGATTAGGCCTGGTGAGCTCGAAGTTGTAGGCCTGTCCCGCCGGGACGTTGGTGATATTCGGCAGTGGATAGCGATTGAGGATGTTCTGCCCGATCGCATACAGACGATTGGCGGGAATTTTTCCGAGCACGCCGCCGTCCGCGAAGCACGCCGCCTGGTTGGTGGCGGAGCAGGTGCCGCTCACGAGCGGGTCCTTGATGTAGGGGAACGGATTGCCGTTGTTGTCGGTCGTCTGCGAAAAGTCGCCGGCGCGTTCGAGCGCCGTCGGCATCCTGAACCTGACCACGTTGTTGCCGTTCGTGCGCGGCTGGAATTCCTGCGCGTAGAAGAAGAACAGTTTATTGTTGCCGCCAGGTTTTCCGACCGGACCGCCGATCGAATAGCCCCAGTCCCGCGATTTCAAGGTCGTCTTCGGGTCGCCGTTGAGGAGGTTGGTCTTGCTGTTGGAGTTCCAGTCCGAATTGCGCTCGACGTCGTACATCGAGCCGCGGAACCGGTTGGAGCCGCTCTTCGTGACGGCCGTGACCTGCAGGCCGCTCGAGCGCCCGAATTCGGCCTGGTAGCTCGACGTCAGCACCTTGACCTCGGCAATCGACTCGACGTTGACGCCGATCATCAACCGGTTGCTGCCCGGTTCCATCGTCGAGACGCCGTCCATCATGAAGTTGTTCGCGCCGCCGCCGGTGGACGCCGAGTCACCGGCGCGGTTGCCGTTGACGACGCCCGGCGTCAGGTTGATGAGGTCGGCGAAGTTACGCGTGGCAATCGGCAGGTTCGTCACGGCGTCGGTATTGACGCTGAACGAGCGCTCGCCGCTGCTCGACTGGATCTGCGGGGCTTCACCCGTGACGACGACCGTCTCGGAGGCGCCGCCAATTTCGAGGGTCAGCGTCCCGACCGCGATCCGCGCGCCGGGACTGACCGCAATGCCTGAACGCTTCAGGGTCTTGAACGACTCGAGGGTCACTTCGATGGTGTAGGTGTCGGCCACCATGTTGACGAACGTGAAGTCGCCGTTCCCGCTCGTGACGACCGGGCTGGAGCGCGTGCCGCGCGCTTCGCTGACGAGCGTGACTGTCGCACCGGGGATGACTCCTCCCTGTGCGTCCTTCACCGTGCCGGCGACCGTGCCGGTGCTGATTTGTGCCCCCGCCGACGCCGCGAGCGCCAGCGACAGCAGCAGTGCGACGGGGATCGTCCTTACACGCGAACTGGTGATCATCCATTTCCTCCGGTTTACCGAGCAGCAGGGGCGGGCGGGGTGGCGAGGTCCTTCTTCAACGCCCACTTGAAGCCGCGGACCAGCAGCTCCTGAAACGTGGGGTCGTTCCAACTGTCCTGATGGCCGAGCGACGTCCCGAAGACGCGCGCGCCGTGATAGTCGTTGGTCCAGACGACGGGGTAGACCGCGTTCCCCGCTTCAGGGCTGACCGCGGTCGCGAGCACGTTGGTGTTGGGCCACGTCTTCTCGATCACGTACAACTCGTCGATCGGGGTGGTCCAGCCGGCCTTCAGCCCGGTGACGAGCGGATCGCCGGTCGCGACCCAGGTCACGGCGATGGCGTGGGCGGCGGTGTGCCGCCGGCTGGTGACGCCGAGCAGCTCGCGCCAGTCGTCGACGGTGGCCATGCGGTAGGAGTGCAGCGAACAGTGCGTGAACATCGCCGGCACGCCGCTGGTGCGGTGCGCCGCGGTGATGCGGCGGACGTACTCGCCGTCGTCCACGAACCCGAAGCACTCGTTGTGGAACACGATGTCGAAGCCCTTGATCCAGTTGGGGTCGGCGTAGAGCGGGATCTTCGACTCGCGCGCGGTGCCCCCCTGATAGACCACCGTCCAGTCCACCGGGAGGACCTTGCGGATGGTCTCCATCAGGATCTTGTCCTGCCCGGTGTAGTCGTGGCAGCAGCCGCCGCTGACGACGAGCGCCTTGATGCGGGGCTCGGCCGGGGCGGCAGGTTCACCTGACCGGCCGCGGGCCGCGCCGGCTTGGCCGGTCGCGGGCGGCTGGGCGCCACGCGCCGGGGGCTGGGCCTGCGGGGCCGCCGCTGCGGCCGGCGTCTGGCCTGGCGTCGCCGCGGCCGGCGCGACGGAAAGACCCGCTGCGCACACGGCGAACGCCAGGAGCGACGGGAGCCTGACGTGACGCCACGTCGCGCGAATGCCAGCAGACAGCATGTCCAACCTCCGGAAGCGCTGAAATGTAGAAGGGACGATCACGGGTCACGCGAAGCCGGCGCGTGCCTTGGACCTGGCTCGATCACCGTCGGCCTTCAACAGAAAATCGAGATTCGACTACGACTCGGCATGCTAGCATGTCGGCGCCGACCTACTACCCACGGTTTCGCATAGCGAAACCGGGCGCAGTTCGCTCATTTCGCATAGAGAAACCGACTCGCACGAAAGAGACCTGAATCATGACGTACACAAGACGTGAAGTTGGCAGGCTCGCGCTCGCGGGATTGCCCGCGGCTGGCCTCTTCCTGCGCGGGCACGATGCGGGGGCGAGTGCCTTCGCCAAACCGAACTCCAAGTGGGCGGGCGTGCAGGTCGGGCTGAACGCGCCGTACAGTTTCGGCGACAACGCGATGAGCAGCGCCGACACGCTCGCGGGGCTGCTGCAGGTCGGGCTAAGCGGCGTCGAGCTGCGGTCGCAGCCGATCGAGTTGTTCATGGGCGCACCCGCCGCCGCGGTTGCGGGACGCGGACGCGGACGCGGACGAGCGGCCGGTCCGGCCGGACCGGCCCGGGCGGATGCGCAACCCGCCGCGCAGCCGGGAGCGAACCGGGGCCGCGGGCCGGCGCCGCTGACGCCGGAACAGGAAGCCGAAGAGAAAGCCAACGCCGAGGTGCTGCGCAAATGGCGCCTCGCCGCGCCGATGGCCAAGGCGCGCGAGCTCCGCAAGCAGTACGAGGACGCGGGCGTCCTCATCGAGATCGTGAAGTTCGACTGGATCTGCCGGCAGGGCGTTGCCGCAGGACAGACCGCGCCGCCGCTGCCGGACGACGACCTCCTCGAGTATTGCTTCCAGCTGGCCAGGGCGGTCGGTGCCCGGGCGATTTCCACGGAATGCCCGACCACGCGGATGGAAGACACGAAGCACGTCGGCCAGTTCGCCGACAAGCACAAGATCTGGGTCGGGTATCACAACCACACCGCAGTGACGCCGGCGATCTGGGAACAGGCCTTCAGCTACGCGAAGTACAACGGCGCCAACTTCGATATCGGCCACTTCGTCGCCGGCCAGAACACCTCGCCGATCCCGTTCCTCAAGCAGCACCACGATCGCATCACCCACATGCACACGAAGGATCGGAAGCTGAACAACGGCCCGAACGTACCGTTCGGCCAGGGGGACACGCCGGTCAAGGAAGCGCTGCAGACGATTCGCGACAACAAGTGGAATATCCAGGCCACGGTGGAATTCGAGTACCCGGTGCCGCAGGGTTCGACCCGCATGGCGGAAATCGCCAAGAGCGTGCAGTTCTGCAAGGACTGCCTGCTGGCGTGACGCGTTCGAGACACCGAGTCAGAGGGAGAGACCACGCATGAGGACGTTGGGGCTCGCGCTTGTGTACGGCAGTGTGGCGCTCGCGCAGGGGGCGCCCGCGGCGCCGCAGGTCGGCACGCCGCCGTCCGCCGCCGCGCCGGCGGCAGCGCCGGTGATCACCCCGCCGGCCAATACCGCGCCGCCCACGCCGAAGGCTGACGGCGAGTTCACGATTGCGGCGCCGTATGCGCCGGCTCCGGAGCTCACCGTCAAGGACGGCGTTCCCAAGGGCACCGTCAAGGAATTCGTGATGGACTCGAAGGACAGCAAGATCTATCCGGGCATCGCGAAAAACCAGCCCGGCGTGGTGGTGCCGTATCAGCGCCGCGTCGCGGTCTATGTGCCGGCGCAGTACGTTCCCGGCACGCCCGCTCCGTTCATCGTCGTGCAGGACGGCACCTCGCCGACCTACTTGAACAACCTGCCGCCGATTCTCGACAACATGATCCACGAGAAGCGCCTGCCGGCGATGATCGCCGTGTTCGTGAATCACGGCGGCGGCGATGGCCAGGGCAGTGAGCGCGGCCTCGAGTACGACACCGTCTCCGGAACCTACACGACGTTCATCGAGACCGAGGTGCTGCCGAAGATCGCGGCCGACTACAACATCACCTTCACGAAGGATCCCGAGGGTCGCGCCACCATGGGCGGGAGCTCGGGAGCGGCTTGTGCCTTCACGATGGCCTGGTTTCACCCGGAGCTGTATCACCGCGTCCTCAGCTACTCCGGAACGTTCGTGAATCAGCAGTCGCCGCTCAACCCGGAGTCGCCGAACGGCGCGTGGGAGTACCACGAGAACCTGATTCCGAAGAACCCGGCCAAGCCGATCCGCATCTGGATGCATGTCAGCGACCGCGACAACGGCGCCACGCGCGACGAGGCGTCGCTGCACAACTGGCCGCTGGCGAACCAGCGCATGGCAGCGGCATTGAAGGCGAAGGGCTACCATTATCAATACGTCTTCGCGCAGGGCGCTGGACATGTCGATCGCGCCGTGGTCACGCAAACGCTGCCGGAAGCGCTCGAATGGCTCTGGCAGGGATATTCGCAGAAATAGGTCGACGGACATCACCATGACGCGACTCGTCAGACTGCTTCTCGTCGGCGCCGCCGCCGCTTCCTTTCCGCTGGGTCATGCGCTCCTCGCGCAGTCCGCCGCAGGGGCGAAGCCTGCCGCGACGGCCGCGCAGCCGACCGGCGGGGGCGCTCCCTCGGCCGACAGTGAATGGCCGACCTACGGACACGACAGCGGCGGCATGCGCTTCTCCCCGGTGACGCAAATCACCCCCGCTAACGTCAGCCGCCTGCAGGTCGCGTGGACGTACCACATGCGGCCCGCCGCAGCCCCCGCGGCAGCGTCACCCGACCCGTCCGCCGAGGCGGAAGCGCCGCAGGGACGCGGGAGAGGCCGGGGCGGCTCGGGACTGGCGGGCAGCGAAACCACGCCGATTGTCGCGAACGGGGTGATGTACCTCTCCACGCCATACGGTCGGGTCGTCGCGCTGGACCCTACCACCGGCAAGGAAGTGTGGGTCTTTCAATTGCCTTCGGGCAGCCCGTCGATGCGGGGCGTCGAGTACTGGGCAGGCGACGCGCAGACGCCGGCACAGATCGTCTTCGGGACGAGCAACGCCAGACTCTTCTCCCTTGACGCGAAGACGGGCAAGGTGAATCCCGCGTTCGGCGCCAACGGCGTCGTCGAGTTGAATACACCCGAGCTCATGCAGGGCCTCACCGGTACCAACTCGCTGAGCTCGCCGCCGATCATGTATCGGAATCTCGTCATCACCGGCGGCCGCACTCAAGAGAACCCGCCCAGAGGACCGGCCGGCGACGTGCGCGCCTGGGACATGCACACCGGCAAACTGGTCTGGACGTTTCGTTCGGTACCGCGGCCGGGAGAAAAGTACAACGACACGTGGGCCGGCGACAGCTGGAAGAACCGCAGCGGCGTGAACGTGTGGGGCTTCATCACCGTGGACGTGGCGCGCGGCATCGCCTACCTGCCGTTCGGGGCGCCCTCGGTCGATCAGTACGGCGGCGACCGCGCCGGCGACAATCTCTTCAGCTCGAGCATCGTCGCGGTCAATGCGAACACCGGGGCCTATCTGTGGCACTTCCAGGTCGTGCACCACGACATCTGGGACGGGGACCTGACCGGCGCGCCGGCGTTGATCGACGTCAAGCAAGGAGGCAGGACGATTCCCGCCGTGGCGGTGATCAACAAGCTCGGGCTGCTCTTCATCTTCGATCGCGTCACCGGCAAGCCGCTCTACAAGATCGAGGAGCGTCCGGTGCCCCCGAGCGAGGTGCCGCTGGAACGAGCCTCCAAGACGCAGCCGTTCCCGGTCAAGCCTCCGCCGCTCTCCCGCATGACGATGACGATGGCGGACATCGCGACGGTGACGCCGGAGCTCGAAGCCGCGTGCCGGAAACTGATCGAGGGCGTGCAGCTCGGCGGCCCCTACCTGCCGCCCGCCTACAACCGCCTCCGAGTGCAATTCCCGGGCAACCACGGCGGCGTCAACTGGGGCGGCACCTCGTTCAACCCGCAGCTGGGATACCTGTTCGTCAATACCAACGACTTCGGGCAGCTCGCCGGCATCAAGGAGCGCGCTGCGGGGTCCACCGGCGCGGCGCGGGGAGCTGGTGTCGGCAACCGTGTCGATCCGGACGGTCCGTACGAGGGGGTCGCCGGCGGCGGACGATTTAGGGACAACAAGTCGAACATGATGTGCCAGCAGCCGCCATGGGGACAGCTGACCGCGGTGAACGTCCACACCGGCGAGTTCGCGTGGCGGGTGCCGCTCGGCATCACCGACACGCTGCCCCCGGACCAGCAGAAGACCGGCCGCCCCGGCAACGGCGGAACGATTGCCACCGCCGGCGGGCTGGTGTTCGTCGGCGCGACCGACGACGCGCGCTTCCGCGCGTTCGACGCGAAAACGGGCAGCGAAGTGTGGACGGTGAAGCTCGGAGGTGCGGCCCAGGCGACGCCGAGCACCTATCTCGGTAAAGACGGAAAACAATA
>JBDTSX010000237.1:0-7505 GCA_039930925.1 Acidobacteriota bacterium
TGCCTGCCGACGAAATCAAGCGAGCATTCAGGCGGGAAATTGCCCGCTACCATCCGGACAAGGTCCAGCACCTCGGGACGGAATTCCAGGAGATCGCCGCGGTGCGTGCCTCGGACCTGACCGAAGCGTACCGCGTCCTCATGGATCCGGATGCGCGCCGCGCCTACGACCAGTCCCTGCAGCCGGGCGGCGAGCCCGCATCATCCCCGGCCTCGCCATCGGCTCGGCCGGCGTCGCCAGCACCCGACGACCCGGCGCGGCCCGGGCCGGATGCTGAACCCGAGCCGGCGGTGCCACGGCCGGATGGACGCTTTCAGAAAGAGCGCGCGACGACCGGTCAGTTCGTCCGGCGAGCCACACTCTCGCGAGTGCGCGAGGCGGTTGCAGCGGTCGCCGGGACCGCCGCGCCCGTCGCCGGCACCGGGTTCGACATCGCGTTCGACATCAACGGAAAGGGGGGCTTTTTCAGGGTCGCCGTCCCGCCGCTGCGCCTGCTGGCCCAGTTCGTCGGCGTGACCGACGCCGCGGCCGTGGAGTTGCACTGGGTGCCGGCCCTGAAGGCGAGAAACGGCGCGGATCCGGTGTGCGTGCTGCTCCTCGGCGCCGCCGGCATGGCGCCGGCCAGGGAGCTGTCGCAAGCGGTCGCCGATCAGCGCCGCAGGACGCGAATCGCCGGCCCGATCGTCGTCCCCGTGGATGTGAGAGACTGGGATGCGCTGTTCCCCCCTGATACGCCATCGGCGGTCCGCTCGATCGTGCAATGGCTGAAGGAGAAAGTCTGACCCGCAGCCGCGCCCGCAGCGGAAAGGCATCAGGTCGTGGAACAAAGGGACGCAGGCTGCCGTCCAGTCAGTACCGCCAATTCCGCGTCCGCCCGTTCGATACTCGGATTCAGCAACGACTCCTATGGCCCTGATTGAGACACGCGACCTCTGGAAGACCTATGTGATGGGCGAAGAGGAGATCCACGCCTTGCGCGGCGTCTCCATCGAGATTCTCCGCGGGGAGTACGTCGCCATCATGGGCCCGTCCGGATCCGGCAAGTCGACCCTCATGAACCTGGTCGGCTGCCTCGACACCCCCAGCAAGGGCAGCTACCTGCTCAACGACAAAGAGGTCGCGTCGATGAACGACGACGAGCTCGCGCGGATCCGCAACGAAGAGATCGGATTCGTGTTCCAGACCTTCAATCTGCTGCCGCGCGCCACGGCGCTCCACAACGTCGAGCTGCCGCTGATTTATGCCGGCGTGTCCGGCAAGGTGCGGCAGGAACGCGCCAAGGCGGCCCTCGAGAAGGTGGAGCTGACCTCCCGCGCGACGCACCGGCCCAGCGAGCTGTCCGGCGGCCAGCGCCAGCGCGTGGCGATCGCGCGCGCACTCGTGAACAACCCGTCGATCCTCCTCGCCGACGAACCGACCGGGAACCTCGATTCGAAGACCGGCACCGAAATCATGGCCCTCTTCGCGCGCCTGCACGAGACCGGCAACACCATCATCGTCGTCACGCACGAGCCGGACATCGCCGCCTACGCGCACCGCGTCATTCACATTCGGGACGGCCAGGTCGAGAAGGACGTCAGGAGAGCCGCCTCGGGCTCTTCGAATGACCCGGCAACGGTCAGATCGCCGCCCAGTGATCTGAGCCAACCGTTCGCAGCGGGGTTTCGCGGCTGAACGATGCGGGATCCAGCGTGATGCGCTGGCGCGGCGCCACCGGATCCGGCACGGGAATGGCCGACAGGAGCGCGCGGGTGTAAGGGTGAGCCGGTTCGGCAAACAGCGCCTCGGTTGCACCCATCTCGACAATCCTTCCCAGATACATCACCGCCACGCGGCTGCAGATATGGCGCACCAGCCTGAGGTCGTGCGCGATGAAGAGGTATGTCAGTTTCAGGCGCTCCTGGAGGTCCATCAGCAGGTTGATCACCTGCGCCTGAACCGAGACGTCAAGCGCCGAAACCGGCTCGTCGGCGACCACGAGAGACGGGTTGAGCGCCAGCGCTCGCGCCAGCCCGATCCGCTGCCGCTGGCCGCCGCTGAACTGATGCGGATACCGCGACAGCTGGGAGGGATCGAGGCCAACCAGCTCGAACAACTCCGCGACACGCGCCCGCCGCTCCGCCTTGGCTCCGACCCGGTGGATGATGAGCGGCTCCTCGACGATGGCACCGACGCGCATCCGGGGGTTGAGCGAGGAGTAGGGATCCTGAAAGACGATCTGCATGTCCCGCCGGGCCTGCCGCAGCCGTTTCCGCGAAAAGCGCAGGACGTCTTCGTCCTTGAAGCGCACCTGTCCGGCGGTCGGCTCGATCAGCCGCAGGATGCACCGCCCGGTCGTCGTCTTGCCGCTTCCCGACTCGCCGACCAGCCCGAAGGTTTCACCCTGCTCGATCGTGAAGCTGACGCCGTCCACGGCGCGCACCACGGAGGGGCGCGAGAACAGGCCACGGCTGCGGCTGAATTCCTTGACGAGATCGCGGACCTCGAGCAGCGACATCAGCGGGTCTCCGCCTCGCGGACATCCGGTTCGACGGCGTCGCTGTAGAGGTAGCACTTTGCGGTGTGATCGCGGGACTCGGGGCTCGGGGTCCGCGCTCCGGATCCCGGACCGCGGCCGTGTTCGAGGTCTCTGAACACCGTCATCCCCGGGTGCGCCTTCGGGCACGGCTCGAACCGGTTCGGGCAGCGAGGCGTGAACGAGCACCCGGGCGGCAGCTCACCGAGCGGCGGCACGCTTCCCTGAATGGCCCGCAGCCTGGTGCCGGGCGCGCCACCGGGAATCGACGACATCAGCCCTTGCGTGTAGGGATGCTTCGGATCCGCGAACAGCGTCTTGACGGGCGCCTCCTCGACGATCCGGCCGGCGTACATGACCGCCACGCGGTCGGCCATCTCCGCGACCACGCCGAGGTCGTGCGTGATCAGGACGAGCGCGAGCCCCATGCGCTGTTGGAGCGAGCGCAGCAACTCGAGGATTTGTGCCTGGATCGTGACGTCGAGCGCCGTCGTCGGCTCGTCGGCGATCACCAGCACCGGCTCGCATGCGAGCGACATCGCGATCAGGGCCCGCTGGCGCAAGCCGCCCGACAACTGGTGCGGATAGTCGCGCACGCGCTTCTGCGGCTCGGGGATGCTGACGGCCTCGAGCAGGTCGATCGCCTTCTGCCGCGCGGTCTGCCTGGTCGCGCGGCCGTGCACCCGGAGCGTTTCTTCGATCTGGCTGCCGATGGTGAACACGGGATTGAGCGCCGTCATCGGCTCCTGGAAGATGAGCGCGATCTCGGCGCCGCGGGTTTTCTGCATCTCCCGCTCGTCGAGCGAGCGGAGGTCGCGCCCCTTGAAGATCAGCCGGCCGTCCACGATCCGTCCGGGCGGCTGGACGAGTCGCATGATCGACAACGCGGTCAGGGACTTGCCGCTGCCGGACTCGCCGACCAGCCCCAGGGTTTCTCCGGCGGATACGTGAAACGACACGTCGATCACCGCCGGGAGGAACCGGCCGCGAACGTCGAAGCCGGTCGTCAGGTGCTCAACGGAGAGAAGAACCGGACCGCGATCCGCGGACATCTCAATCGGCACGTTCGTCGCCCTCGAGATCTGATCGGTGCCGGTCGAGCCCCGTTCTTGCGAGCCCCGAGCCCCGGGCCCCGAGTCCCGCCCGTTGTCTGTCGGTTCCCGGTTCCCGGTTCCCGGGCTCCGGGTCCCGGCCTCTGAACGCGTTAGACATCCATCTCCTTGTGCTCGCCGAAGACTGACCGGAGCGCGTCGGAGATCTCGCCGACCGTCGCCCGCGCTTCGACGGCGCGGACAATGGTCGGGACCAAATTCGCGCCGCCGCGGGCGGCCGCCAGGACCGCGTCGAGCGCCGCGCGCCATTCGGAGGCGTCGCGGGATGCGCGGACGACCCGGACCCGCTCGACTTGTGCCTGTTCCATCTCGGGATCGATCTGGAGGACCTCGATCCCGCGCGCCTTGGCCGTGGCGTCCCCCGCTGGCGCGGCGTAACGATTCACGCCGACCACCACGCGCTCCCCGCTGTCGATCTGCTGTTGCGCGCGATAGGCGGACTCCTGGATGTCGCGCTGAATCATGCCGCGCTCGATTGCCGCGAGCGTGCCGCCCGCCGCATCGATCCGATCGAGCAGCGTGCGGGCGCCGTCCTCGATCTGGTTGGTCAGCATCTCGACCGCGTATGCGCCGCCAAACGGATCGACGGTGTTGACGATTCCTGTCTCGGCGGCAATCACCTGCTGCGTGCGGAGCGCAATCCGGGCCGATTCTTCGGTTGGGAGCGCCAGCGCCTCATCACGCCCGTTGCAGTGAAGCGACTGGGTCCCGCCGAGGACCGCCGCGAGCGCCTGGATCGCGACCCGGACGATGTTGTTGTCCGGCTGCTGCGCCGTCAGAGTGCTGCCCGCCGTCTGCGTGTGAAACCGCAACTGCTGGGCGCGCGGGTTGGTGGCGCCGAAGCGATCGCGCATGAGGTGCGCCCACAGCCGGCGCGCCGCCCGGAATTTCGCGACCTCCTCGAGGAAGTCGTTATGCGCGTTGAAGAAGAACGACAGGCGCTGGCCGAAGCTGTTGACGTCGAGCCCGACGTCGATCGCCGCCTGCACGTAGGCGATGGCGTTCGCGAACGTGAATGCGACTTCCTGCACCGCCGTCGACCCGGCCTCGCGGATGTGGTACCCGCTGATCGAAATCGTGTTCCACTGCGGCAGCTCGCGCTCGCAGAACGCGAAGATGTCGGTCACGATCCGGAGCGACGGGCGCGGTGGATAGATGTAGGTCCCGCGCGCGACGTACTCCTTCAGGATGTCGTTCTGGATGGTGCCGGACAGCGCCGACGGCGCGACCCCCTGCCGGCGCGCCACCGCGATATAGAGCGAGAGCAGGATGATCGCGGTCGCGTTGATCGTCATCGAGGTCGAGACCCGGTCGAGCGGAATGCCGTCGAAGAGGTCCGCCATGTCGTCGATCGAGGTGATCGCCACCCCGACCCGCCCGACTTCCCCCGCCGCCAGCTCGTGGTCGGAGTCGTACCCCATTTGCGTGGGGAGATCGAACGCGACGCTCAGGCCGCTGACCCCCTGACTCAACAGGTATTTGTAGCGGCGATTCGACTCGGCCGCCGATCCAAAGCCGGCGTATTGCCGCATCGTCCACAGCCGCCCGCGGTACATCGTCGGCTGGATGCCGCGAGTGAACGGGAATTCGCCCGGGAAGCCAAGGTCGGCCGCCGGATCACGCCCCGAGAGCGATGCGGGATCGGCGTAGGGCGGTTCGTTCAATCTTTCGTCCTGCCTCGTGCGTCCTAGCAATAGGGGGGAGTGGAGAGCGAGACTGTCATTGTAATCACGCCGCGCAGTGGCTCGACAGGCTGCGAACGAGGCGGCTGGAGCATTGACACCCCGGCAGGTGGGAGCTTACAATGACGCTGCGTTCCCGCGCTGCAAATCATTGATTATGAACAAATTTGGCGCCGATCCTGTCGCCCTTCGCGGGCCGCAGCCGCGGCTGCCCACCAGGTTCAGATCAGCCTGAACCGGCCGCATAGGTGGATTGGAGACGCCGCGGTTCCGAGCACTGGCGGCGGTGAGGAGGTCCCGAATGGATGACGTCGTGAACCGGTTGGCCCGTGAGCTCTCCGACGCCATTGCCGCCGCCGTCGCCGACGATGCACGGATTGAGGCCTGCCGCGAGCGGGCGAGGGCGGCCGGTTTCGAAATGAAGGTCTCGCTCGAAGCGGTGATTGGCTTCATGAACCGTACGGTGCCCGGAGCCCTGGCCAAGATCAGCACGCCGGCGCAGAAGACGGCCCGCACGACCGAGCGCCGCAGCTTCGAGATCAGTGCCAACGATAAACGTTTCCTGCGTTCGTTGCGGATTGCCGCTGACGAAGCGCAGGAAAAAGAAGTGGAATAAATCGACCGCCCTACTATCAACTACCAACGGACCAACAACCAAGGGCCGCGACGGCAAGTGCCGCGCGGCCCTTTTTGTGTCTGATACCCGCCTGCCGCCGTTACGACTTCTTCGCGGCAGACTGCGCGGCGACCTGGGCCGCGGCTGTGGCGGCCGCTTCGGGATCACCGAGATAGAAGTGGCGGAGCGGCTTCAGGTTCGCGTCGAGCTCGTAGACGAGCGGAATGCCGGTGGGAATGTTCAGCTCGACGATCTCGCTTTCCGGGATGTTGTCGAGATACTTGACGAGCGCGCGCAGGCTGTTGCCGTGCGCCGCGATGATCACCCGTCGTCCTGTCGTGATGGCCGGCGCGATCGTCTCGTGCCAGTAGGGAAGGAACCGCGCGACGGTGTCTTTCAGCGATTCGGTGAGCGGAATGTCGTTCGGCGAGATGTCCGCGTACCGCGGATCGCGGCCGGAGTATCGTTGGTCGGCCGCGGCAAGCGCCGGGGGCGGGATGTCGTAGCTGCGGCGCCAGATCTTGACCTGGGCTTCACCATGCTTCGCGGCGGTCTCGGCCTTGTTGAGCCCCTGCAGCGCCCCGTAGTGGCGCTCGTTGAGCCGCCAGTTCTTGGTGACCGGAATCCAGAGCAGGTCGAGCGTGTCGAGTGCGATCCCGAGCGTGCGAATCGCCCGCTTCAGGACGGACGTGAAGGCCAGGTCGAAGGCATAACCGCCATCCTTGAGCAGCTGTCCCGCGTCCCGGGCTTCCCGGAGTCCGCGTTCGGACAGATCGACGTCGGTCCACCCGGTGAAACGATTTTCCTGGTTCCACGTGCTCTCGCCGTGCCGGAGCAGGACCAGCGTGTACATCAGCGGGCCCCCAGCTGACGGATCGCCGCGCGGCCGGCGTATTGTCCCGACGATCCCAGCGCTTCCTCGATGCGCAGGAGCTGGTTGTACTTCGCGACCCGGTCGGTGCGGCTGGCGGAGCCGGTCTTGATTTGTCCGGCGTTGGTCGCGACGGCGAGGTCGGCGATGGTCGTGTCCTCGGTTTCGCCCGAGCGGTGCGAGATGACGCTGTTGTATCCGGCGTCACGCGCCATCGCCACGGCGTCGAGCGTTTCGCTCACCGTGCCGATCTGATTGAGCTTGACCAGGAGCGCATTCGCGATTTTCTCCTTGATGCCGCGAGCGAGGATCTCGGGGTTGGTGACGAACACGTCGTCGCCAACGAGCTGAATGCGATCGCCGAGCGCCTGGGTCAGCGTCTTCCAGCCGTCCCAGTCACCTTCGGCAAGACCATCTTCGATGGAGATGATCGGATACTGGCCGACCCAGTCTTCGTAGAGCGCGACCATCTCGTCGGCGGTGCGGGTCTTGTCGCCCGACTTCTTGAACTCGTAGCTGCTGGTGCTGTCGTTCCACAGCTCGCTCGATGCGACATCGAGCGCCAGGAACACGTCGTCTCCCGGCTTGTAGCCGGCCTGGACGACGGCTTCGAGGACGACGTCAACGGCCTCGCGGTTCGACGAGAGGCTGGGCGCGAAGCCCCCTTCGTCGCCGACGCCGGTCGAGTGCCCCTTCTTCTTGAGGATGC
>JBDTSX010000238.1:0-7484 GCA_039930925.1 Acidobacteriota bacterium
ACGCAGAGCGTCCAGGTGCGGCTCCTGGAGATCGACGGCGCGGATGAAGTCGTCATCGAGGGGGAAGCATGAGCCTCGACACGCCGGCCGCGGCGACCTCGCTGAAGTCCCGTCACCTGCTCGGCATCGCCGGGCTCGAGGCGGCCGAGATCACCCTGATACTCGACACCGCCGTGGCGATGAAGGAAATCGGCGGCCGCGCGATCAAGAAGGTGCCGACGCTGCGCGGACGGACCGTCGTCAACCTGTTCTTCGAGCCGAGCACGCGGACCCGCACCTCGTTCGAGATCGCCGAGAAGCGGCTGAGCGCGGACACGCTCAGCATCGCGACGGCGACGTCCAGCGTGACCAAAGGGGAAACACTCCTCGATACGGTCCGCAACCTCGAGGCGATGTCTCCTGACATGATCGTGATGCGCCACGGCTCGTCGGGCGCCCCGCACCTGCTCGCGCGGACCTGCCGCTCGACGATCGTCAACGCGGGTGACGGCATGCACGAGCACCCAACCCAGGCGCTGCTCGACGCGTTCACCATCCGCGAACACAAGCGGCGGCTCGCCGGGCTCAAGGTCGCGATCGTCGGGGACCTGTTGCACAGCCGCGTGCTGCGCTCGAATCTGCTGCTGCTCAACACGATGGGCGCGGAGGTCTGGGCCTGCGGCCCGGCGACGCTGATGCCCGCGGGCATCGATCGGTTTGGCGTGCGCGCGACCACCTCGGTCGACGAAGCGGTGGACGGCGCCGACGTCGTGATGATCCTGCGCATCCAGCACGAGCGCATGCACGGCCACTTCATTCCGTCGGTGCGCGAGTATTTTTCGCTCTTTGGCCTGACGCCTGAGCGCATGCGCCGCGCCGCCGGCGATGTCATCGTGATGCATCCGGGCCCGATGAACCGCGGCGTCGAGATCGATTCCGAGGTCGCCGACGGCCCCTACTCGGTCATCCTCGAGCAGGTGTCCAACGGCGTCGCCGTGCGGATGGCGGTCCTCTATCTGCTGTCCGGCCGCGATGAAAACGACAGCCTCGGTGAACACTGAGAACACGGGCGGGGGCCGGACAGCACTCGAGGCAGCCGCCGGCGGACCGACCTAGATGAGCGCTGACCAGATATGAAGACGATCTTAAAGGGAGGCCGGGTGATCGATCCGGCCAATCGCCGCGACGGCATGTTCGATGTGCTCATCGAGGACGGCCGGATCGCGCGCGTCGGGAAAGACCTGCCGATCGACGGCGCGCAGGTCTTCGAGATGCAGCGGGGCTGGATCGTGACGCCCGGGCTGGTCGATATCCACGTCCACCTTCGCGAGCCAGGCCAGGAGCACAAGGAAACCGTCGCCACCGGGACGGCAGCGGCGGTCGCCGGCGGCTTCACCGCCGTCGCCTGCATGCCGAACACCGATCCGGTCAACGATCACGCGGGGATTACGCAGTTCATTCTCAAGAAGGCCGCCGAAGCCGGGCTCGCCCGCGTGTATCCGATTGGCGCCGTGTCGATCGGCTCGAAGGGCGATCAGCTCGCCGAGCTCGGAGAGCAGAAGGCCGCGGGCTGCGTGGCGTTCACGGACGATGGCCGGCCGGTGGCGACCGCGCTGTTGATGCGGCGGGCGCTCGAGTACGCGGGCATGCTGCGGGTTCCGATCATCGATCACTGCGAGGATCCGTCGCTCAAGGGAGACGGCGTCGCGCACGAGGGCTACTTCGCGGCGCAGCTCGGGCTGCGCGGCATTCCCGGCGAGGCTGAATCGATCATGGTCGAGCGGGATGTCTCGCTCGCCGAGCTGGCCGGTGCGCACGTGCACATCGCGCACATGAGCGCCCGCCAGTCGCTCCGCGCCGTCCGCGCCGGCAAGGCGCGCGGCGTGCGCGTCACGTGCGAGGTCGCTCCGCACCACTTCACGCTGACCGACGAGGCGCTCGACGGCGCCGTCAAGTACGACACCAACTACAAGATGAACCCGCCGCTTCGCGCCGCCGAAGACCGCGACGCGATGCTCGCCGGCATCGCCGACGGTACGGTGGACGTGATCGCCACCGATCACGCCCCGCACCACGCCGACGAGAAAATGGTCGAATTCGATCGCGCCCCCTTCGGCATCGTCGGGCTCGAAACCGCGGTGCCAATCGTGTTCGACCGCCTGGTGCACACCGGGCTGATCTCGTTGAGCCGGATGATCGAGCTGCTCTCGCTCAATCCCGCACGGCTGATCAACATTCCCGGAGGCACGCTCAGCGAAGGGGCCGCCGCCGACATCACGATTCTGGCGCCGGATCTCGCCGTCACGATCGATGCCCCGGCGCTGAGGTCCAGATCGAAGAACACGCCCTTCGACGGCTGGCAGCTGAAAGGTGGAGTGGTCGCGACGATGGTTGGCGGCCGGACGGTATTCGGGCCCGCGTGATCCAGCTGAAAGAGGCTTTCCCCGTGACTCGCCAGACCGATCTGCGCCAGCAGGCGCTCAAGAAGCTGCAGGAGCTCGAAGTGCTCATGCGGCACGGACACTTCGACTACGGCAACGGCTTTCATGGGCGTGTCTACCTGAACCCGCATCAGCTGTTTCGTCACCCCTCCACGATCTGGCGGCTGGCGCAGGATCTGCTCGACGTGCTGCCGGCGGATCTGCTCTCGCAGGTGGACGTTGTCGCCGGGCCGGCGACCGGCGGGGCGCTGCTCGCGCACACCCTTGCCGGGCTCCTCGACGGACGCCGAGCCCTGACCCATCCTCCGTGCAGCTTCGCGCCGTTCACCTACGCCGCGGAGGGCTTCACGCTGCGGAGCTTTTACGCGAAGCAGATGGTTGGACAGGGAGTGCTGCTCGCGGACGATGTGCGGAATACGGGGAAGACGTTCGAACGCTGCGCCGAGCTCGTGCGCCAGGCCGGTGGAACGGTCCTCGCGACGGTCGAGATCTGCGATCGGATGGAAGCGATCACCGATCTGGGCGTGCCGAACTACGGCCTGGCCGAATACCCGGCGCCTGAAAACTACGCGGCGGCCGATTGCCCGATGTGCCGCGCCGGCGAGCCGATCGCGGCGTTCTGACGGTGGCGAGGGCCCTCGCGCCGTCGCTCGACGCGCTGTATCACGACTACAACCGCGTCGATTCGGCCAGCGATCCGATTCAGCGGGTCCGGCCGTTCACCGATCCGGCCGACCGCGAGATCGCCGGCTTCTGCGCCGGCGCGCTGGCATTCGGGCGTGTCGCCAGCGTGCTCAATTCAATCGACACCCTGTTCGCGTTGATGGGCCCGCACCCGGCCGCATTCGTGCGACGGTTCGATCCGCGCGCTCCAGCGCCGGCGATGCGCGCGATGGTGCACCGGTGGATCCGGGGTGACGATCTGGCGGCGCTGCTCTGGATCCTGCGGCAGATGCTGGAACAGGCGGGCTCGATTGAAGGCTTTCTGCTCGAAGGCTATCGCGACGAGCACGAGGATATCGGCCCGGCGCTCGACAGTTTCTCGACGCGCGCGCTGGCGCTCGACGTCAAGCGCGCCTACGGGCGGGTGCCGGCACGGCCGGGTGTGTGCTATTTCTTTCCCCGGCCCTCGGCGGGCAGTGCCTGCAAGCGGCTCAACCTGTTCCTGCGATGGATGGTGAGATCGGACGAGGTGGACCTTGGGGTCTGGAGCCGCGTCCCGGCGGCGAAACTGATCGTGCCGCTGGATACCCACGTCATCCGGCTCGGTCATTGCCTGCGGCTGACGCGGTACCGCAGTCCGGGGTGGAAAATGGCCGCGGACATCACCAGGGCGCTGCGCCGGCTGGATCCGCAGGATCCGGTACGGTTCGATTTTTCACTGTGCCACGTCGGGATGATGAACGCCTGTGGTTACGGCAGGAAGCAGGGAGATACACAATGTCCGCTGAAGGGGCTATGCCATCCGCGCCTACGGCCCGCACGCCCCTGAGCACCAAGATCGTCCTCTTCGTCGCGCTGGTCACAGGTCCGATGGCGTACGTCGCCGGGCTGCGCTCGGGGCGGATTCACGAGTTGATGTCGGCAATGCCGTCGGGTGCGCAGCGCATTGCCTTCGTGCGTGAGGAGCCGTGTGGGGACAAGCCGTGTCAGACGATCTGGATTGGCACGACGCGGGAGGACGCGGTGCGGGTCGCCTCGCTCGCGTCCGGGGTGGAGCGCTGTGACGAAATCGCCTGGGCGAGCGACGGCTACCGGGTCGGGTTCGTGATCAACGGCTACCAGTTGCGCATTTTCGACGGTGTGAACCGGACAGCGGTACGCGACGTGAACCTGATCGAGCCGGATGGAGCTCCCACCTCCCACCTCGTGCGCGGGGTGACATTCTCGCAGAACGGCGCCGCCGTCACCTTCGATGAGTGTCCGCGGGGCCGCTCGGGATGCAAGTCCGGCCTCGCCGCGGTGCGCTG
This sequence comes from Acidobacteriota bacterium, assembly GCA_039930925.1. Lineage (GTDB taxonomy): Bacteria > Acidobacteriota > Vicinamibacteria > Vicinamibacterales > 2-12-FULL-66-21 > JALZOC01. The sequence continues at coordinate 4,391 of JBDTSX010000238.1, forward strand.
AGGCGCTCAAGACCGTCCGCCGTTTCAAACGGGCCGTGGCGTCCGGCTTGAGCCGGACGATAGCGGTTTTGAACCACAGCCGGGATCGGGAGGAGACGATGACGACACCACAACCTGCCGACCCGGGCAATATCTTCAGGCACGCGTTGTCGATTCGGCTCGGCTGAGTCTGTGTCGTGACGTCCGCGCCGGAACCATCGCGTTCGCCGGATCGTCAACGGCCGTGATCACGCCGCACGCGCGGCAACTGCATTCGAGGGCGGAGCCATGAGTCTGATGGACAAGCTGCGTGGGAACACCCCGGAGTACGACTTTCTCGTCGCCTGTGAACTGCATTCAGTGGAGCAGATCCGGGCCGTGCTTGACGCCGGGTTGGATGTCCGCGCACCGATCAAGGGGAAGTCTCCGGTCACCTCGCTGCTCGAGATGTACTCCAGATCCGACAAGTTCCCGGAGTGCCTTCGCCTGATGCTGGAGCGCGGCGCCGTGCTGGACGATCCCGCGATCGCTCCCGTGCTCCTGGACGATGCCGAGGCGACGGCAGCGGCGATTCGGGCCAATCCCGCCTTGCTTGGGCATCGGACGACGATGGCGTCAACGTTCACGCCGCTCGTGGGCGCGTCGTTGCTCCACGTTGCCGCGGAGTATGGAAACGCCAGGGCGGCGCGCGTGCTGGTCGAGATGGGCGCCGATCTCAACGCGACCGCCGCCGTCGACGACGACGGACTCAATGGGCACACGCCGATCTTCCATACCGTCAACTCGAATCGGAACCGGTCGGCGCCGATCCTCCGCCTGCTGCTCGATTCGGGAGCCAGGAGCGACGTGTCTCTTCGCGGAATTACGTGGGGCAAGGGATTCGAGTGGGAAACCACTCTGTTCGACGTCACGCCGATTTCGTACGCGCAGTGTGGCCTGCTGCCTCAGGTGCATCGGACGGAACAGGACATCTACGACAACATCAAGCTCCTGCTCGCGGCGTCGGGCCGCCGGGTTCCACCGCTGGAGAACGTGCCCAACCGGTACTTGACGCCCAAGGGGTGATGAGCGCTGGCTGAAACCGGCCGCCTGGAGGGTCTTCGCAGCGGCGATAACACTGAGGCAGCCTGGCCGATGACGAGAGGAAGGTGACAGATGGTCCGCATGGACTTGCCTGGATGGACCGAGGAGCCGCGGGGTGACGAGACGCCGTGCGAGCCCTAAGCCTTGAGCCCTATTCTTCCTGGTGCGGGTGCATCGCGACGCGTTCGTAGACCTTCAGCGTCTCCTGTACCATCCGCTCCGCGCTGAACCGCGTGCGCACGCGAGCGCGCCCCGCTTCACCCATCCGCCGCCGCAGCGGCTCGTCGGTCAGGAGCCGCTCGATCGCACCCGCCATGGCCGCGTGATCCCGCGGCGGCACGAGGAATCCGGTCTCGCCGTCCACCACCACCTCGGGAATGCCGCCGACCGCGGTGGCCACGACCGGTTTTCCGGCGGCCATCGCGTCCAGCAGCGACGTCCCGAGCCCTTCCGTGATCGAGCTCATGACGAAGATGTCGAAGGCCTTGTGCAGCGAGAGGACATCGGGCCGGAAGCCGGTCAGCAGCACGTGCTTCTCGAGATGGTGCTCCTTGACCTGCCGCTCGAGCGCCGGCCGCAGTTCCCCTTCGCCAGCGATCACGAACCGCGCATCCGGCACCTGACCCAGGACGAGCATCGCCGAGTCGATCAGGTGGCGCTGCCCCTTGTGCGGGACGAGCGCAGCCACGTTGCCGACGATCGGTGCGTTGTGCGGCAGCCAGAACTCTTCGTGCAGGCGCGCCGGCGCCGCCGCATCGATGCGGTCGAGATCGATGCCTTCGTGCACGGTCTTCGCGCGCGCCTCCGGCACGCCGTCGGCGACGAGCATCCTGCGAATCGCATCCGACGCGCAGATGAAGCAGTCCACCTGCCGGTACTTCCAGCGCGACAGCGAGTTGCCGCGCAGGTGAAAGTCGACCCGGCGCGAGGCGACGAGCGGCGGCTTCCCCAGCTGGGTGCTCATCGACAGGGCCAGCGCGGCCATCGCGACGCCGTGCGGATCGTGCGCGTGCACGATGTCAGGCTTGAGCTGCTTCAGGATCCGCGACAGGCGCCAGGCGGCGCCGAGATCCATTTCCGTCCTCGGCGCGAGTGGAATGAGGTCCAGCCCCTCTGCCGCGCGGCCCCGCAGCTCCCCATTGGCATGCGCCACCAGCATCGTCCGATGCCTCATCGCCCGCAGGCCCATCACCGTGACCAGGACCTGATTCTGTCCGCCGCGCCAGGTTCGTGCCGTGTCGATGTGGAGCGAGAACATCAGCGTTTCGGCGCTGCCGGCGGGCCGCCCGACGCGGCGCGCTGCAGCTCCCACAACTTGAGCAGCTTGAGGAACACGTAATACGAATTGAGGAGCGAGACGAACAAGCCGGCGGCACCGTCCATGATCCCGGCCCGCAGGAGGTAGTTGCGGAGAAAGGCCAGTTTCGTGTGAACGATGATCCCGACGGCATTCGTGCGACGGCCCTCGGCGTGCCACTGTTCGGCTGCGAGGGTCGTATACCGGTCGATGGTCTGGAGGTGATGGGACACGTCACGGTAGGCGTAGTGCTGGAGGTCGTGACGCAGCCGGCCTGGCGCGCCCTGGAGCTCGATCGACTCATGCACGGGGCGGCTGCTCCAGCGACCCGCCCGGCGATCGTACAAGCGCAGCTGGTAATCGGGATACCAATCGGTCGAGCGTATCCAGCGCCCCAGATACCGCGTCACCCGCGGCACGCGATAGCCGCGCGATGCAGGTTCCTGCTCGAGGATGGTCCGGATCTCGGCGGCCAGTTCGGGGGTGACGCGCTCGTCCGCGTCGATCGACAGGATCCAGTCGTGGGCGGCGAGTCCGGCGGCGTAGTTTTTCTGCGCCCCGTAGCCGGGCCACTCGCGCACTTCGACGCGGGTCGCATGCCTCCGCGCGATCGCGACCGTGTCGTCCGAGGAGCCGGAATCGACGACGATGATCTCGTCGGCCCAGGCGACGGATTCGAGCGCCGCGGCGATGTTCGCGGACTCGTTCCGCGTGATGACCGTCACGGACAGCTTC
>JBDTSX010000239.1:0-7422 GCA_039930925.1 Acidobacteriota bacterium
GCGTGGAAACGGAGGCGGCTACGACGGTGTCGGCTGGGTGGCTGAAGCGTGCGTTCATCCATCCGACGACGCGGGAAATGAGTTGTGTCCGGTCGCGCGTGGCGGAGAACACATGGTCGGCGCGCGTGTAGTACTCGACGTCGATCCGGGCGTGGTCGCCGAAGGTATCGCGAAACTGGTTCGGGTAGTTGTAGTGGTTGTCCGCCACCACGGTGTAGATGAACAGGAGCTCCACGGCGCGACCGACCAGGCGCGCGATCTCCGAGGCGAAGGTCGCCTGCGGCGGGTACTCGCGGGAGAAGACTTCCTGGCCCGGTCCGGTGTCAGGATTGGCCTGCTTCCGCCGCATCCGGACGCGGCGCTGGCGAAAATAGCGTTTCCACCGCGCCGCTTGAAGCATGCGGGCGGTGTAGTAGCGCAGCCAGAAGCCGCGGTTTCGGTACGCGTAGCCGTCGATGAACACGGCGCCCACGACCCGCGAATCGGCCAGCGCGAGCGCGTGGGCGCTGTCAACGCCGGAGCACAGACCGAGCAGGACGAATCGGCTGCTGCCTTTCTTTTCCAGGAAATCGAGGGCTTCGCGGGTATCGAGCACCGCGCGCTCGAGATCGCCGGCATCGGTGCGGCGGGGTTCACTGTCGCCGAACCCGGAGAGATCGAAGCGCATCGTGACATATCCGGCCGCGGCAAGTTCCCGCGCCAGGTCGACGTAGACGCGGCCCGGCCCGACCCGGTGATTCAGGCCCACATTCGAGAACACGACCGTCGGCGCGTTCGGCCGCCGTTCGGCGCTCGAAGGCTCGGTGATCACGCCGACCAGTCCCCGGTGGGAGCCGAACAGGTGGACGCGCTCGATCACGCGAGTCTCCGCGAGAGCGCCGCCGCAATCACCTGCAGCGCCTGGGTCGACAGCAGCATGCCATCCTCCCCGTCGGAGACGGACCGCTCCGCGACAACATGCCGTTCGAACGGCGCAGTCCCGGCCTGGCTCCTGGCGAAAGTCGCGTCCAACATGGCATGAGGCTCCTGGTCGGTCGACGAGACCAGCACGATATGTTCCGCCCGGCAGGCCATCTGCTCGATCACGTCCACCGACCGGATCTCCGCCTCCATCTCGATCGACAAGGGAAACCCCAGAAGGTCGCCTCCCTCGCCGCTTCCCGCCACCGGAATCGGAAACAAAAGGTCGGCGAATCGGCGCTGATGAATCGCACGCAGTTCTTCGAGATACGCCGAGCCCTTGATCACCGGGTCCCAGAGCACGAAGTTGGCGATCGCGACCGCCGCTCGGGCCGCGAGCGCCGCCCCGAGGCGGAGTCCCACCAGGGATACTTTAGTCACCCCCGAGCAGTCCTTTAGGTCGGCGATGGCGGACACGATATTTGCCTGCCATTCCTCCAAAGAACCGTCCGACGAGCCCCCTGCCGAATCGCCGGTTCCGTAATAGTCGAAACGAAGTACGTGGAACCCGTCCCGCGACAGGATCGCGGCGAGCCTGCGCATCGCCATATGGGTGCGCATGTACTCCTGCGGCGCGGGCGGGCAGATCACCACGCCGTGACGCCGCGCGCGGCCATCCGGGCGGTGATAGAGCCCGAGCAGCTGGCGGTCCGATTTACCAAAAAAGTGCGGTTCTATCGTGGAGTCCACAGGCACCCTTTCCTGGTCGCCGAGGCGTCACCACAGCAATCGACGCACCATCGCCGCGGCATCCGGGAGCAGGGTCGCGGATGTCACGAAGACAGGGTGTTGGTACGCTTTGTGTGTACATCAACCCTGCCTGGCTGTCCATTCAGCCGCACACTCTCCAATCTTCGTCAACGCAACGATCCCTGGTGACCACTCCATGAGTGACGAGTCGAATACCGCCTTGCAGACCCGGACCTTCGATCCGTTTGCGGGTCCGGCGCTCCTGCTCACCGCTCCGGCCACCGGCCCCCAGCGCGAGATCTGGACGGCCACCCGGGTCAGTGACGATGCCTCGCGCGCGTTCAACGAATCGGTGTCGCTGCGCCTGGTGGGGCCGGTTGATCTCGAAGCACTGATGCGGGCCGGGATTGCGCTCATCCAGCGGCACGAATCGCTCCGTTCGACGTTCACCCCGGACGGGATGACGCTCTGCGTGGCCGAATCGATCGAGCCGGTGATTCCGTTCGTCGACTGCCGTTTCATGTCGGAGGCGGACCGCGAGTCCACCTGGCTCGAAACCCTGAACCGGGCGGTCGACGAGACCTTCGATCTCGAAGAGGGTCCGCTGGTCAGGATCGTGATCGTTCGCTTCGCCGCGCAGGAGTATCGCGTCTGCCTGACGGCCCACCACATTGTCTGCGACGGATGGTCGACGGCGGTCCTCGTCAAGGACTGGGCGCACCTGTATTCCGCCGCGGTCAAGGCTGCCGATTCCGCATTGCCGCCGCCCGCCGCCTTCAGCGCCTATGCCCTCGAAGAGCTCGAGCACGAGCAGACGGCGCAGCACATCGATGACGAGAATTACTGGGTCAGTCAATTCTCCGACGACGTGCCGGTGCTGGACCTGCCGACGGACCGGCCGCGCCCGGCGCTCAAGACCTATCACTCACGGCGCGAAGACCTCGTCCTCGATGCCGAGTTGGTCGCGCGGCTGAAGCAGGCTGGCGCAAAGCAGCGGGCGAGCCTGTTCGTGATGCTGCTCGCGGGATTCCAGTCGCTCGTGCACCGGCTGTCGTCACAGGAAGATCTGGTGGTGGGGATTCCGGTCGCCGGGCAATCGGCGGGCGGCCACGCCGATCTGGTCGGACACTGCGTCCACTTGCTGCCGATCCGCGCGCAGATGACCGGCCGCACGCCTTTTCGCGAGTTGCTCGCCACGATGCGCGGCCGCGTGCTCGACGCCGTCGAGCATCAGGCGTTCACGTTTTCACGTCTGCTGGAGCGTCTGCCGTTGCGGCGCGACCCGAGCCGGCTGCCGCTGGTCTCGGTGATTTTCAATCTGGACAAAGGCATCGGTCCGGACCAACTCGACTTCAACGGCCTGGAGCCCAGCCTCTCGACCAATCCACGCCGCTTCGAGAACTTCGAGCTGTTTTTGAATGCCGTGGAGCTGGACGGACGGGTCACGCTGGAGTGCCAGTACAACACCGACCTCTTCGACGCGGCCACCATCCGCGGCTGGCTGGGCTCGTACCGGCAGCTGCTGGTCAGCGTGGCCGACGAGGCCGAGCAGGAGATTGGCGCGCTGAACATCCTGCCGGATGACGATCGCCGGCTGCTCGAGACCTGGAACGGCACGGCGGCCCCGTGTCCGCCCGTCTGCGTGCACGACCTGATCGAGGCGCAGGCGCAGCGCACGCCGGATCGCGTCGCGCTCGAATTCGAAGGGTCGTGCATCACCTATCGTGAGATGAACGATCGCGCCGAGCGGCTCGCCAACCGTCTCCGCACCGCCGGAGTGCGGAAGGACGTGCTCGTCGGCCTCTGCGTCGATCGCTCGATCGGGATGGTGGTGTCGGTGCTCGCGGTACTGAAGGCCGGCGGCGGGTACGTGCCGCTCGATCCCGGCTATCCGCTCGACCGGCTCAATTTCATGGTCAGCGACTCGCGCATGTCCGTGCTGGTCACGACCCGCGCGCTGCGCGAGACGGTGCCGTTATGCGCCGCTCACGTGCTGGCCCTCGAGGACGTCGACGCGGACGAGCCCTCGGCAGAGCGCACGGACCTCGGCGCGGCAACCCCCGAGAGCGTGGCCTACGTGATTTACACGTCGGGTTCGACCGGACGGCCGAAGGGGGTCATGGTCCCGCACCGCGCGGTCGTGAACCTGCTGACGAGTGTGCGCCAGCTCCCCGGCATGGCCGCCAGCGACGTCGTCCTGGCGATCACCACGCTGTCGTTCGACATTGCCGTGTCGGAGATCCTGCTGCCGCTGACGGTCGGCGCGCGGATCGTCATCGCGAGCCGGGAGACCACGTCCGACGGTCATGCGCTGCTGAAGCTGCTGCGCGGCGCCGGGATCACCTTCGTGGACGCCACGCCGTCCACATGGAGGCTCCTGATCGACGCCGGGTGGCAGGGTGGCGAGCGGCTGACGGCGATCTGCACCGGCGAGGCGATGCCGCGGGACCTGGCGATCGAGCTGGTCACGCGCGTCGGGACGGTCTGGAATGGTTACGGGCCGACCGAGACCACCGTCTGGTCGAGCTTTCAGCAGGTGACCGCGCCGGTCGAGCGGATCCTGATCGGTCGTCCGGTCGCGAATACGCAGCTGCACGTCCTCGACGAGCGGCTCCAGCCGGTGCCGATCGGCGCCCGCGGAGAACTGTATATCGGCGGCGCCGGAGTGACCCTCGGCTACCTGCACCGCCCGGACCTCACCGGTGAACGGTTCGTTCGGGTTCCGGTGGGAACGACGGAGACGACGCTCTATCGCACGGGCGATATCGCCCGCTATCTCCGGACCGGTGAGCTCGAGTGTCTCGGCCGCAACGACGACCAGGTCAAGCTGCGCGGGTTCCGCATCGAGCTCGGCGAGATCGAAGACGCGCTGGCGAAGCACGAGGCGCTCGCGCGCGTCGCCGTGATCGCCCGCGAAGATCGCCCTGGCGACAAGCGGCTGGTCGGCTACATCGTGCTGCGCCCGGGGGCGTCGGTCACCGACGGCGCCTTGAAGGCGTGCCTGCAGCAGAGTCTTCCCGGCCACATGATTCCCGGAGTGTTCGTCCGGCTCGCGACGCTGCCGCTCACCCCGAGCGGCAAGGTGAACCGGCGGAACCTGCCGGCGCCGGAAATCGGCGCGGCGGTTTCCGACGAGCCGTTCGTCGCGCCGCGCACGGCGACCGAAACGATCGTCGCGGAGTTGTGGCAGCAGGCGCTTGGCATTGCGCGCGTCAGCGTCCACGATGACTTTTTTGCGCTCGGCGGGCACTCGCTGCTGGCGTCGCAGGTGCTCGCCCGGCTGCGGCGCGATCACGGCGTCGAGATCTTGTTCCGGAAGCTGTTCGAAGCGCCGACAGTGGCGCGGTTCGCCGAGCTGGTCGATGCGCAGCGAGCGACCGCGGCGCCGGTAGCGCGGGGTATCACGCGGCGGGCCGGCGGCGGCCCCCGCCCTCTGTCCGTGATGCAGCAGCGGCTCTGGATGCTCGAGATCATGGATCCGAGCCAGCGCGTCGTGCACAACCTGCCCGCGGCATGGCGTCTGACCGGCGACCTGGATGCTGACCTGGTCGAGCGCAGCATCAACGCGATCGTGGCGCGTCACGAAGTCCTGCGAAGCTGCATCCGCGTCCAGGACGGGGTGCCCTGCCAGGACGTGATCGCCGACGCCCGCGTTATGTTGCGCCGTCTCGATTTGCGCAGCCGGCCCGAAGCGGACCGCGAGCGCGAGATGATCGCGGTGTTCGACGAGGACTCGCGCGTGCCGTTCGATGTCTCGGTTGCCCCCCTGATGCGGGCGACGCTGGTCCGCCTGGACGAGCAGGCGCACGCGCTCTTCATCCTGCCTCACAATCTGGTCTGGGACGGCTGGTCCTTCGACATCTTCCTTGACGAACTGGAAGTGGTGTACGAGGCGTTCGCCACGGGCGCCGTGCCCGCGCTGGAGCCCCTGCCGATTGCTTACGGAGACTTTGCGTCGTGGCAGCGAGAGTGGCTCGAGCGCGACGAGAGCAAGCCGCAGCGTGATTGGTGGCAGGACCGGTTGCAGGGTGAGCTGCCGGTGCTCGAGCTGCCGCTCGACCACGAACGAACGGCGCAGCCATCGCGCGCCGGCGACAACCTCGAGATCCGCCTGGCTCGCCAGGACGTCGACGAACTGACTGCGCTGGCGCGCGAGTCGGGTGGGACGCTGTTCACGGTCCTCTTCGCCGCCTTCTGCCTGCTGCTACACAAGACGAGCGGACAGGACGGCCTGCTGGTCGGGACTCCGGTACGGGCCAGGACCAGGCCGGAGACCGAAGAATTGATCGGCCCGTTCATGAACATGCTCGTGCTGCGCAGCGAGATCGAGCCGCAGATGACGTTCATCGAGTTCCTCGGCCGCGTCCGCGAGGGGTCGCTCGATGCCTTCAGCCATCAGGAGATGCCGCTGGAGGTGGTCGAGGTGCGCGCGCCGATCCTGCGCGCCTTCTTCTCGCTGCAGGACGCGCGCACGCGGCCATCCGGTTTCTCCGGCGTCCAGGTCAGCCAGCTCCACGTCCTGCCGCCGATGGCGGCGGCTGACGTGATGCTCTGGGCGATGGAGACCAACGACGGCCTGATGGCGATGCTCAACTACAGCACCGAGCTGTTCGACGCGGCCACGATGCGGCGCTTCCTCGAGCGGTATCGCCACGTGATCTCCGAAATCGTCCGCGACCCGCAGCGTAGCGTCAGCGACATCGAGGTGATGCCCGAGGCGGAGAAAGCGCTCCTCGATCACTTCGGCCGGGAGAGTAGCTCGTCCGCGACGCTCGTCTCCGTCTACGCGCGCTTTCACGACCAGGCCGAGCGAACGCCGCACGCGCTGGCGCTCACCGGGCCGGCCGGCGAGCGCGCCTCCTATCGGGATCTCGATCAGCGTGCGCTGGCGCTCGCGGAGGCCCTGCGCGCCGGTGGTGTGCACGGCGGGGCGCCGGTCGGCATTCTCCTCGACCGGTCGATCGATCTGGTGAGCGCGCTCCTGGCCAGTGAAATCGCCGGCACGACCGCGGTGATGATGGATCCGCAGGATTCGGAGGAGCGGATCGCCGCCGTCGCCGAGGCCGCAGGCGTTCAACTCTGCGTCACGGTCGAGGAGTATCGCGACCTTGCCGCCTGGCCCTCGGCGCGGGTGGTCCTTGCTTCGGCAGGTATGCCAACGGGTCTCGATACTGCGGTGCCCGAACCAACGTCCACCGACAGGTCCGCGTGTGTGTTCTACGAGGACGATGCGGTGCGCGGCTTTCATCCGCAGAGCATCACCGCGTCCGCGCTCTCGAACGCGATCCTCGCGAGTGCGCGCGAACTGGCGTTGTCCGGCTCGGACGTGGTTCTCTCGCTGTCGCCTCCTTCGCTGAACGTCACCCTGATTGAGCTGCTGGCGCCGCTCACAGTGGGTGCATCGATCGTGCTCGCCCCCGGCGACGTGGCGGCGGATGCGGAGCAGCTCGCGGAGCTGGTCGCCCAGTGCAAGGCATCGGTGGTGATTGCACCGGTGTCGTTGTGGCGCCAGCTCGTCGCGGCAGACTTCAAGGGCGCCGATCGTCTGCGAGCGGTCTGTATCGGCGGCGTGCCTGGCGACGCGCTCAAACGCGAACTGGTCGCCCGGACCCAGCGGGCCTGGGTGGCCTATGGCTTCACCGAATCCGCGATCTGGACCACGCTGCATCCCCTTTCGGCGGGTGATGCCGATCGGGTCCTTGGCTGTCCTCTCCCAGGACAACACGTGACCGTTCGCGGCGGCATCCTGGGCCAGGCGCCGCTTGGCTCCGC
>JBDTSX010000240.1:0-7413 GCA_039930925.1 Acidobacteriota bacterium
CGTGTCCACCGCAGACTGATAGCCCGCCTCGGCCACCTTCAGGCGTGTCTCCGCGGTTTGCAGATCGGCTGGAGAAATGAGGCCGCGCGCCGAGAGCGTCTTCGCCCGATCCGCGTTCGCGCGCGCTTCGTCCCGATTGGCCAGCGCATTCCGGACCGACCCGATCTGATCGTCGGGCGGCGGCGCATCGGCGTCGGCCAGCGGGTCGGCCATGCCGAGCTGCGCCCGCGTCTGCCGCAATGCGCTCTCGGCGCGTGCCAGCTCGAGCGACAATTGCCGGGGCTCCAGCGTGACCAGCGGATCCCCCACCCGCACTTCACGGCCGATCTCGACGAGCACCGACCGCACGACGCCAGCCGCCTCGGCGCTGACTTTCGCCTGATTCGGCGACAGCAGCGTGCCGGCCAGGTCGACCTGCCGCTGAATGGTGATGCGCTTGGTGGCGGTGGTCTGGACGGCGACGGTCGAACCGCCTCCCCGCCGGCTCTGGCCGGTGCTCGGCTCGCTGCACGCAGCGGCGATCAAGGCGCACCCGATGGTCAGCGCCGACACCGCGAGAGTCCGGCAGGTGAATGCGATCGGGCGCGTATTGACAGGAGAGCAATATCTCCCGGGCGCCTGTCGGACAACGAGGGACGGGAGCTGCGGGGGTACAGACATGGAGATGACGGTTTCTACGACGCTGACCCTGGGGCCGTTTCTACCGCGCGACGATTGCCGGAACTCATCATCATGGCGCACAGCTGAGCCGGCTGCCCCATTCCCATTCGAATTGTTCCAGGAACCCGATTCGACGATAAGATGACCCCTCGTTCGTTGTGAACACAGCGGGGTTGTGAACCGCCGGTTACATCACACTTGAGAAGGAGTTACTTATGAAACGTGTAATGTATGCTGCCGTCGCGGTCCTGGGATGTACGGTCGCCGCTTCTGCCCAGGGTGGTGGAGCGGATATGAAGGCGCCGGACAAGATGGCCAAAGACGACATGAAGACCGTCATGGTCAGCGGCTGCGTCGCCGAAGCCGATGGGAAGTACACGCTGAACCACGCGATGATGATGGACAAGGCAGCCCCGGCGGCGGGCGCGCCGGCGATGGCCGCGCCATCGATGGCCGCGCCGGCGATGGCTCCGATGTCTTACTCGTTGACCGGCGGGACGCTCAAGCCGCACGTCGGCCACAAGGTCGAGATCACCGGCACGATGAAGCCGGCGGCCAAAGGCATGATGGCCAAGGAGGGCATGGCCAAATCGGCCGACAAGCCCGCCATGGGCGACATGAAGAAGGAAGCGACGGCGGGCACACTGGACGTGCAAGCGCTCAAGATGGTCTCGGCGACCTGCTCGTAGTTCGTTCTCTTCTGGCGGGTGGACTCATCGTCCACCCGTCAGCCTTCCCCAATCAGTTGCCGCGCAGGAACGCCGCGATATCGGCGACCTCCTGAGCGGTCAGACCCAGCTGGGCAGCGCTCATCATCAGCGATCCGGGATAGCGCCGGCGCGAGGCCACCCGGTCGAGCGGGACGATCTGGGTGATCCCGCCCATGCTGCGTATCATCAGCGGATCGCCCTCCTTGAGCAGCACCCCCTGAATCGTCACACCATCCTTGGTGCGGAGCTCCGTGCCTTCGTAGCCGTGCGCGATCTCGGCGCTCGGCCGGACGATCGCGGTCGCGATCACATCCGTGGACTTGCCCCGTCCCCAGCCATCGAGCGCGGGCCCGAGCTCGGCGCCGGCGCCGCCGACGGCGTGGCACATCTGGCAGCGGGTCGCCGCGGTCTTCCCGCGGGCGGCGTCGCCGGTCAGCCGGGCAATCTCTTCAATCGAGAGCTCGGGCAGATCGGCCGCTGGCTTCGGCACGACTGCTTCGGTCAGCTTGATCGTCTCCGGATCGTAGATGCCGGCCGCCTTGAGCGCCGGCCGCAGGCCGTAGTCGGCCCAGCTATTGGACAGGCGGTTCAACAACCACAACGTTGCCGGCTCGCGCAGCGGGCTGTTCGGCTCCGCGAGACCGAGCGTCGCTTTCGACGCGGCGGGATCGTTGATGAAGGCGAGCGTATCTAGCGCGAAGCGGCGATCGTCGAGCGACAGTTTCGCTGATTTCGCGCGCACGGTCAGATCCGGCACCGCCGCCGGAACGTGGAGCCGCCACGCAATCCGGGTGAAGGCGTTGGACCACGCCAGCGGATCCTTGACGCCCAGCTCGCCGCGCAGCCGGTCGTAGAGCGCCGGTTCCTTCCCGGTGGCCCCGGTCCCCAGCGCTTCCAGATAGCTGCGATCCTTCCCGTCGTAGCCCTTGGCGATGTCGACCAGGATGTTCACCGACGCGGCGGCGGGCTGCTCGCGCAGCGACAACGCCACCTCCCGGCGCACACCGGCGTCCGCGTCGCGGGCGAGCCGCGCCGCGATCGGCATCACGTCGATCCCCGCCCGCCGCATCGCCCGGTAGGCGGCGATCCGCAGGGCCGGGTCGGTGTACGACTCGGGCGCTCCCGCTCGCTGACGCCCCTCCGGGCCAAGCTGGTACAGCAGATGGATGGCGCGGCCGCGCATATACGGGCTCGGATCGCTGAGCAGCGCCGCAACCGCGGGAACCGACGCCGCGCCGCGGCTCTTCAACCCTTCGAACCCGATCGCGCGAACGTTGACCGCCGGCGAACGCAACGCGGTGATCAGGCCCTCGATCGTCGCGGCGTCGAAGGACGGAACCTTCGAGACGAACCCCTTCGGCGCGATCCGGTAAATCGCGCCGGAGAGCGAGTTGTCGAGGTCCTGGTGCCCGCCGACGCGGGCATCGATCCAGTCGCTGACATAGAGGGCGCCATCGGGCCCGATCGCGACATCAGAAGGCCGGAACAGCGTCTCCATCGCACCCTTGGCGGTGGCTGTCCCGCCGATGAAGTCCGACCCGGCGTACTCCTGCTTCACGTTCGACGTCAGGAAGACCTTCCGATCGAGCGCGAACCCGGCGCCCTGCCGCTCGGGATGGTACGAAAACACCTCGTTCCGCCCGGCATCGGCCGCGAAGAACGTGCCTTCCCACGACGGCCCGAGGGCGCCGTTCTCGTAGAAGACGTTGCCGGTCGGCGAGCCGCCGCCGTAGACATCACCGGCCGGCGTCATGCCGGGATCATCCTGCCGCCACTCCGCCACCGGGATCGACTGCCCCGGCCGGCGATCGGCCTGCCAGGTGCGCTGGCCGTCGTTCGACGAGAAGCCGAAGTTGGCGTACTCCATCACCCAGCTGACGCGGCACGCGGGCGGATCGTCGTTGTCGTTCTGGAACACGTCCCCGAGCGAGGTGACCGACTGTTCGTAGCTGTTGCGGTAGTTGCTGCCGATGATCTCCGCATTGGTGCCGTCCGGATTCATGCGGACGGTAAAGCCGCCGACATACACATGCCCGTCGTCGCTCGGCTTTCCCGCAAACGCCGCGGGATCGTTCGGGAACTTGAAGGGACCGACCGGGTCAGGACGATAGGACCCGAAGATCCGGAAGGTCTTCCCGGACCGATCCGTGAACATCCCGCCGGTGTTGCCGGAATTGAAGACCCACTTGCCATCCGGACCGACCGTGACCGAGTGCAGCGAGTGATCGTGATTGATCCCCTGGAACCCGGTCAGCAGCACTTCGCGCTTGTCCACCGCCGGATCGAAGCGCTGGTTTCGATCGACGTCGGTATAGACGATCAAGTCGGGCGGCTGCGAGACGATGATCTTGTTGTCGATCACGGCGACGCCAAGCGGAGCGACGAGCGCCGGTTCCTGCACGAACGTATGGGTGCTATCGGCCTTGCCGTCGCCGTCGGTGTCCTCCAGGACGACGATCCGATCGCCTTCGGGCTGGCGGGCGTAATGGGAGCGATAGCGCACCCCCTCGGCGACCCAGATGCGTCCATCCTTGTCGATGTCCATGTTGGTCGGGTTGCGCAGCATGGGCGTCGCCGCCCAGAGGGTCACTTCGAACCCGTCCGGCACGTGGAACAGATCGAGCGGAATCTTGATCGGCTGCGGCGTGGCCGCGGGTGCTGGTGCGGTCGCGGGTGCCGGGGCGGCAGGAGCAGGAGTCTGAGCGGCCTGCATAGAAGGGGGCCCGAAAGCCTGCTCTGGCACCACGGCCGCAACCAGCAGCACGAGCAATATCATCAGCGGCGAGAGAGAAAGTCTACGCATACGCCTCCATCCATGATCTTCCCTGTACCGCCCGCCGGGACCAGCGTGGCGGCCGCGCTCACGCGGAACACATTCCAGCGGTCCAACTCTACGCGATTTCACCGGTGGGAAACACGCGAGACGCGCAACGGCAGGGCTCCGGATCCGCGGACCGGCCAGACGGGCAACACCCGCCCGGCCGGCACAGCCGCAATCGCCGTGACCGGCGGCGTCAGGATACCGGTGCCCGCGCATGCCGTCAAACGACAGGCGGCGACAGATCGGAGACCGGCGGCGCGGCCACGGCGCGCTCGCGCCGCTCGGGTCAGCCCCCGAGGGCGGCGAGGAGATTGGTGCCGTCAGGCGTGCCCAGTCCCGTGCACGCGTCCCACCCCTTGCCGGCTTTGTACTTCCCGAGCCCTTCGACGTCGTTATCCCCGACCACGATGTCGTGAAACACCCCGGCGTTTGCCGGAAGATTGAAGAGCACAGGATTGATGAATCCGGCCGCAGGCTTTCCGACCGTCGCGAGTCTCTGGTTGACGAGCGCGATCAAGCCGGCCCACAGCGGTGACACAGCGCTGGTGCCGCCGATGACGTCGTCCTGGCCGCCGACCAGCTTGACCTGATACCCCGTATTCGGATCCGCGTCACCGGCCACATCAGGGACGCCGCGGCCGACCTTTCCTTTCGGCGACTTCGGCACTTTGGCCCCCGACTGGTACGGCGGCCGGGCAAAATGGTTGCTGACGCCGCCGCCCGTTCCGCCGCCGCCGCTGTGCCACACCACCTCGCTCCCGATCGCGGCGCCCGACGCACGCAACTTCGTTCCGCCGCAGGCCAGGGCAAACGGGCTCGATGCGGGAAAATCGACATGCGGCTTTCCATCCCGCTCGCTCGGCTTGCGGATGTCGGACGAGCCATCGTCTCCCGAAGAACAGCACACGGTGACGCCGAGGGCCGCGGCATCCTGGAGCACGAGATTGAAAGCGGTGAGCGCCTGCACCGTGTTCAGATCTTCCGTGGAGCCCCAGCTGATGGAAATCACCGACGGCTTCCGGACGTTGTCGTGGAGGGCGGTGTTCAGCGCCGCGAGGAACCCGTTGTCGGTGTTGAGCGCAAAGTACACCGCGATCCTGGCCTTCGGCGCCACTGCGCCCGCCACTTCGATGTCGAGCATGACCTCGCCATCCGCGTTCGGGTCGGGGCCCGGAAGGTTGGCGCCGGCGCTGCCATCGCTGGCCACAGCGACCGCGGTGACGTCAGGGGTCGGCAGGCCGAGCGAGCTGAAGTAGGCCTTCAGGTCCTTGAGGGTGAATCCGGTCGAGATCGGGCGGGGCACGGCGGCATTCTCGTCGAAGTCGTTCAACTCGATGATCGCGATGCACTGTCCGGCCCCGTCGAGACCAGCGGGAAAATTGTACAGCTTGGCCACTTCGGGCGGCGTGAAGGTCCCGTTCGAGGCGTGCGCGACCCGTTTGGCGGCCCGCTTCGCGGTCCCTTTCGCCGCGCCTCTCGTATTGACGCGCCCCTGCGGCACTGGCGCCGGCGGTGTGCCCCCGAGGAACCGGACGTGCGGTGTTGCGGCGCGGCGATTGTCGAAGCCGAGCACCGCCACGACGATTGGCGCCAGCGAGTCCGGCACCGAGATGCCCCCGGTGCGCGTCCGCACTTTCCTGCCGCCGAGCTTCGCGTATTTCAAGTTGGGCCGGAACGCGTCGGTGAGATCCTTGACGGTGCCGGCCAGCCGGACGCTTCGTTTCGCGACGCTCGCCTCGACCACAGTGAGGTTGTGTTCGCGCGCGAAGTTCTCCACCTTCGCAACGTCGTCGGGCGCGGCGCCGCGTTCGGCTGCGAACGCCTCGCGCGTGAGGTAGGCGCGCTGCTCCGGCAGCGCCATCGCGCTCCTCATCACGTCACCCGCCGCCTTGGCGCGCGAGCCGGCGCCGGTCCGCGGCCGAAGGATGACCGTCACTTCGATCCGCTCGGCCGGATTGACGGCGGTCATCGCCCGCGCATTCGGCAGAGCCTTCTTCTCGCTACCTGGGACCGTGGTTCGCTTTCGTGATACAGCCATTGTCGATCTCCTTCAAGAGAGGATGAGACCCGAACGACCGCTGGAGACGCTCGACGACGATCGGCTCGTGGGCCGTTCGACACGCGCCGAGAGCATAACTCCGCTTGCACACGGTTTGTAGTGCCCCGCTTCAGCCGAACCGCGTCCTCGAGGAAACACGGCCGTCAACGCGGTCCGGACGGGGCTGCGATCCGTACGCAGCAGAGGCGGCACAGAAGGAGTAACGTCGCGCGAGGCGGAATCGCACAGCCTCCGCCCGGCATGGTGGGAGCCAGGGCGGCAGGCGGACGATGGTTACCTCGGCGCCAGCGTCGCCTGGCCAAGATGATAGGACACGTGGCTCGTGCGGCTGAGGAGGATCGAGAGCCGATTGCGCAACGGGTTCACGGCGAAATCCTCGGCCGAGACGACCGTGTGCTTCTCGGTCCACTCCGCCGCCGTGAAGGCGCCGAATGCTTCCAGCAGCCGCTGGTTCACTTCATTCCAGAGCCGCTTCAGGTCGGCCGCTGAGAGCGAGTCCGCAACCACCCGGTCAGGGTTTTTCAGGAAGGCGTCATCCAGCTCGGGATGAAGCCGTTCTCCGAGGCCGAGCAGCGGCAGCATGGCATCGTGGACCGCGATCAGATGGCCCCACAGGTAGACCAGCCGGTTCTTTCCCGGTCCGACCTCGCGCTGCAGGTCCCGCTCGCTCAGCGTGGAGAAGATCCTGTCGGCCCGTTCCAGGTTCTGTTTCCACGCGTGGACCACGGTTGCTACGACGGACTGCTCAGGTGTCATGAATCGTCTCCTCGACGGAAATGGGGCTGCGCGCGGCCCAATGCCGCCGTCCAGCATACCGTGGAGACGCCCCCGCCATTGGAACCCTCAGGCCTCACCCGCCGCTGATCTGTCGAGCCTCTTTCTCAGGACGAGCGTTGTGTAGCAGGCTGGCCCACGCGTCCCAGATTGTGCGCGGTGTTCACAAGCGCGATGTGCGAGAACGCTTGCGGAAAGTTGCCGACCAGGCGTCGCGCTCCTATGTCGTACTCTTCCGCCAGCAGACCGACATCGTTCCGCAGCTCGAGCAGGCGCTCGAAGAGCCGCCGGGCGTCGTCCACGCGGTTCAGCATCACATAGGCATCAGCCAGCCAGAAGCTGCAGGCAAGGAACGCTCCCTCCCCCACGGGCAGGCCGTCGGCCGCGCT
>JBDTSX010000241.1:0-7386 GCA_039930925.1 Acidobacteriota bacterium
CGGCTCCGACAGCGAGGCGACCTGCGCGGCGAAGGTCCCGGCGGGCTGATGCTCGCCGGCCTGTCTCCCGGCGCCCGCATCGGGTGCCGCTTCCCCGCGCACCAGCAGCAGCATGCCGAGGGCGAGCGCGGCGCCCAGCCGGCGCATCGGGATCCGATCCGTCATGCGCTGAAATTGTAAGTCCTTTTCGGCCGGAGGTTGCGTCCTTTTGCCTTGCTTACCGGTCCGGCCGCGCTACACTATCGCGGCGGCCAGCACAGGGGTGCCGCACCAGGAGGATGGAATGGCCAGTCTCGGAGAGCGCATGGTCGGCGTCATGAAGGCGGACGTCAAGACCTTCCAGGAGATCGAAGCAGATCCCAACGCGATGGGACAGGCGGTGACGGTCATCCTCATCGGAGGCGTCGCCGCGCTGATTGGCAACATCTTCCGCATCGGCCTCATGGGCGGCGTGATGAGCCTGATCATCACGTTGATTAGCTACGCGCTGTGGTCGCTGGTCGTGGTCCTGGTTGGCACCAAGGTGATGCCGGAACCAGCCACCAAGGCGGACTTCAGCGAAGGGTTCCGGGTGATCGGATTCACCGCCGCGCCCGGCGTCTTCAATGTCCTCGCGATCATCCCGTTCCTGGGTCCGCTGATCTCGTTGATCGTCTCGATCTGGATGGTGATCATCGGCGTCATCGCGGTGCGCGAGGTCCTCGACTACTCGAACACCGGACGGGCGATCATCGTCGTCCTGATCGCCTTCGTCGTGGTGATGGTCGTGAACCTGCTGATCCTGACCCCCTTGTTGCTGGGCGCCGCACTGATGTCCCGCTGACCGTCGGGGCGCGGCTGGCCGCGAAACACGCCGTCAGCCGCGCTCGCTGGTCGGAACGTGTTGGAGATCGGGAGGGGCCGGGCCCGGACGGGGATTCAGCGCGAGAATTCGGCCTCGGCGGCGATCAGGCAGGACGGACAGATGCCGTGACTGAACTCGGCATCGGAATGCTCGGAGATGTACGTCTCCATCTGCTCCCAGTCATCCTTGTCCGATCGGATCCGCTTGCAGTAGCTGCAGATCGGAATCAGGCCGCGGAGCTGCTTTACGGTCGCAATCGCCGCTTCGAGCTCGGTCACGCGATCAGCGAGCCGTTCCTGCAGCGACACCACCCGGACACCGACATGGAGCCGCGCCCGCAGCTCCTCCGGATCGAACGGCTTCACCAGGAAGTCGTCGGCTCCGGCCTCGAGCCCGGTCACCATATCTTCCTTGCTGTGGCGCGCGGTGAGCAGGATCAAATACATGTGCGCGCGGGCGGGGTCCTGCCGGATCCGCCGGCAGAGATCGAGCCCGTCGAGCGTCGGCATCATCCAGTCGATGATCGCCAGCTGCGGCGCCTCGGTCTGAATCAGATCCCAGGCGGCTTCGCCGTCGTGCGCGACGCTCACGTCGAACTGCCATTTGCGCAGCGTCCACGACAGCATCGCGGTCCCGATGCGGTCGTCGTCTGCGACAAGAGCGCGCATTCTGTTCAGGCCTCCGCGCCGGGCTGGCAGAGTCTGGATTCCGGCTGGGCGGCACGGGCAATTACCAGATCTGCGGGTATCCGATGGTTCCCGGCTGGAACGGCCAGCATGGACCAGTGCGTGCGGCCACGCCGGGTCGGCCGCAGGCGAACGCGTCCGCCACGCGTTCGACATATTCTAGTCGCTGTCCTGCACCGGGACTGTCTCGGATGGCACACAGGACGCCGGGATGAAGGCTTAGGGCTGAAGCCGCCCAGGGGCTGAGGGCTGAGGGCTGACGGGAATTCGTGGCGTCCGGCTTCAGCCGGACGATCGGCTCGCCGCCCCGGGCGGCGGGCATACCGTTGTAGCATCGGACTCCTCCCGGACAGCACACCGCGATCCGGATGACCACCAGAGGGCACAGATGCGCTGGAGCATGGCGATCGGAGCTCTTGTCGCGGCTGTCGCGGTCACCCCGGCCGGGCTCCGGGGCATTCAACTCGACTTGGCCCGGGCCGATATCGAAGCGGCCCTGAAAGCCGCGCGCGGCTCCGAGGTGCAGCGCGCACAGTTCCATGCCGCGTATCGCGTTCCGGTCACGGATGCGTTCGTGGAAACCCTGGAGATCATCACCGAGTACCGGCGCGTCGTGCTCCTCGCCGAGCAGCGCATTGCCGCCGGCGAGTGGGCCTTCGGACTGAGCTCGCGCTGGGCCGAGGAGGCACTGCGGCCGTGGAAGGGCAAGGTGTCCGTCCGGAGCCGCATTCGATTCCATCCGCAGAACGTCTATCCTGCACTGCCTCGGATCGACATCACGATCGGCACCGGCGCTGATCTGCAGTCGCCCCTCCGCACCGGCTCCACCCCCATGTACGCGCCTGGCATCTATGCGGCTGGCGCGGCGCCGCTCATCGGCGCGGAGGCCGAGGCGGACTTCGACGCCGCCAGGGCCGCCCAGCGTGTCCTGGATGTCATCGTCCGGATCCAGGGGGGCTCGGACGTGCACCGGGCGGTCGATTTCGGCAGCCTGAAGTAGCTGTCCTTCCCCGCCTGCCCGGGGTCTCCACACCGGCCTCAGGGCGGAAGCCACGGGCTCAAAAATGGACGGTCTGTGGCTTCCGCCTTCAGGGCGGAAGGTCATACCACGTCGAACGGCACGCGCCGCTCCAGCCGCTCGTTGGTACCCGGCAGCGTCGCCGTGATCCGCAGCACGTAATGCCCCCGGGGCAGCGAACTGGTATCCAGCTGGAACGCGATCTCGCGGCTCCGTGCCCGATCGCCGTTCCTGGACTTCGCCACCGGCCGCGTCGTCTTCGCGCCTGACGATTCCAGCTCGGCGACGACGTCGGCTTCCGCGCGGCCGGACTCGGGCGCATAGACTTCGACGGCGGCGGTGAGCTGGTCGCCGGCGACGAAGGTTCGCGCCGCCGAAGGGGGCAGTCCGAGACTCGTCTCGAGCCACGCCCTGCCCCTGGTGGGCATGAGCACGGACGGCAGCGACGTCAGCGTCACACCGCTCAACGAAAGCTTCTCCCGCCCGAACGCGGGGACTTCGATTACATGCGTGACCAGGCCGGATACACCGGTTCTTGCGGCCCTGGCCGCCACTCTGACTTGATAGCGGCCGGGTGCGAGCTCGAGTTTCGACAGCCACCGTACCCCCGTCGTTCTGACGCGCGCCAGTTCGTCGGGCGGCAGCCGCAGATCGATCGTCGTCGAACGGCCATTCGCGGAACGGCCCCGGTCGTCCACGGTCAACAGCGCTACCTCGATCCGTTCTTCTGAGCGTCCTCCGCGCTCGTCGAACTGAAGCCCCCCTCCAAGTACTTCGACGATGAGCTGTACCACCGCTTTCTTGTCCGACCCGGAGAATGGAATCGCCTGGACGCGCAGTGGCAGCCCGGCCTTGGGCAGCGGACTGGCGAGAAGCCATGCGAGTTGCTCCGGAACACCTGGCGTCGGGCCTGCCGTCGCAGTCGCCGCCGGCAGGCTGGAGCTCATACTGGGGCGCCGGCCCGGCCGTGCCATGGACGGTATGACCTCCGGCGATCCCGCGTCGACGGCCGCTTGGCGCTGAGGCGGTGGAAGCATCACGTAGCCCTTGCGCGCGGTCAGCGTCACTCCCGGACGTGACGTCGTGACCGTGATGGTCCGGGATTCACCCGGCTTCGCGGGCTTCGCCGGCGTGTAGCCGAGGACGTAATACTCGCTCGTCTCCTGCGCGATCTGATCGAAGGCGCGGCCCAGCCCCTTGTCGGAGGCCAGAAACCCGCCGGTCGCCTGCGCCAGATCGCGCAGGCTGCGAATCGACGCGGCGAACTCCGCCTCGATGCCGTGCTCCGACAGGTCGCCGGGGGATCCGGGGTGCTCGTAGATCGGCGTCTCGATCATGTCTCCCTGCGCCGTGCTCAACAGGCGGGGATCGATCGTATACATCGCGACATTGGTTCTCATGAGCGCGCCGGTGGCTCGCTCCATCGCGTGCGTCACTTCGGAGGCGTACCGCTGTGCGTCACCAAGCATGTCGCTGGTGTCGTACTCGATCCCTTCGCTGAAGAGGAGCAGGGCCTTGCGCCGCCCCTCGATGCGATCGACATGACGTGCAATCGCCTCGAGCGTGCTGGTCAGCGACGCCGCGCGGTTCGCGCGTTCCCCGTCGTCCGGATCCTTCCCGCCATGCATGGCGATGCCGTCGTAGAAGCGGTTCTTCTCTTCGTAGCGCTCGACGGTGGCGGACCGCAGCTTCGTGCCGACGAAGTTGTCCACCGCCGCAAGGAGCCGGGCCTTGTCGCTCGTGAAGTCTTCGGTCGCTGATGACGGCCCGCCCGGCGAAATCACGGCGGCGAGATCGCCCGGCCCGACCTGTTGCTCGAGGAATTGCCGCGCGTAGCGTCGGACCGCCAGATTCCTGTCCGGGGCAACATGGAGCGCGTCCAGGACCAGGATGAACACGCGGGCCGCACCAAGGGTCTCGTTGCTGCTGACGTCGCGCACCGGAGCGGCCACCACCGCCGCACCGCCGGCCACGGCTCGAAACTGCGGGACCGAGATCCGTTCGAACGCGACGATCTCCTGTGCGGCGTGCCCTTCAGCGACAGTGAGCTCCGCAGGTCTGAGATCGGTGACCGGTCGGCCAGCCTGATCGCGGGCAAGGACCGCCACCTCCACCACGACCGCGTCGGAGCGGAACGGCGACGGCGACGGCGGCAGTTGCCGACTCGGATCGTGCGGGGCGCCTCCTGCTGCCAAGATGATGAGGCAGAGTGGCCCGATCAGACTCCATGGCATCGTCAAGGTTGCTTACTCCGCGTGATATCCCCGCCGACGCGACGGCGGATGGCGCAGCGCTGCGCGACGAGCAGCGGTCCGTTATCGTTCGACAATTCCCAGCACATCGCGCCGCCCAGAGTCTGCGAGACGACGTACTCTCCTTTCAGTCCCATCGATTGCGGGTCGTCGTAACTGATCCACTCCTTGGTGGCGGCGTTGTAAAGCCACGGCACCTTCGCAATATCGTCCCAGTAGCGAACGTAACCGGGCGTCCCGAGGAACTTCCCGGCGATGGTGTTGTAGCCTCCAACCTGCAGCGAGCCCGCACCCGTGCTCCACGCATTGGAGGATTCCACCCCGCGCCAGCCGCGGCCGTAAAAAGGGACGCCGGCGACCAGTTGGCTGCGCGGAACGCCCTTGGCGATGATGGCCTGGACCGCGTCATGGAGATTGAGCCTTGGATTCGACGGGTCGTCATGGTTGAAGAGGGCCGCGTTGAAGCCGGCCCGGGTGCCGCCGGTGTGGAAGTCGTAGGTCATCACGCTGACCCAGTCGAGTGACGCCGCCATGTCCGCGTACTCGAGCGGTTCGATGCCGCGGGGACTGGCGCTGACCGCGACCGTCAACGGCTTCCCCGGCCCAATCGCGCTGCGTAGCGCGGCCAGGAGCAGGACATAGTCGTACGCGTCCCGAGGCTGACCCGGCTGGATGCCGCCAACGACCGGGTGCTCCCAGTCGATGTCGATGCCGTCGAATTGGGGATACGTTTTGAGGAAGTCGGCGCACGACTGCACGAACGTCTGCCGGCTGGCCTCGTTCGCCGCCATGTCGTAGAACGGTCCGGAGTCCGTCCACCCTCCGACCGATATCAGGAACTTGAGGTGCGGGTGCTTCTGCTTCACCAAAGTGACCTGGTTGAACAGGCCGTGCGGGCAGCCGGCGTCAGCGCAGTCGCCGGGATACACGCGCTCGACGGCCGCGCCCGCATTCCACGTCAGGCGATTGTCCGGACCGATCTTGCCGAACGCATAGTTCACGTGCGTCAGCTGGTCCGCCGGAATGTCCGCGAGTGGATATCGGGCCGCGGTCCAGTCAGCGTAGTAGCCAATCACCTTGAACGCAACCGGTGCAGAAGGTGCCGCCTGCGCCTGCGCGGGAGCGGCGACCAGGTGCGCGACCAGCGTGAGAATGAAAAGGACGATCGTGGTTCTCCTCGAGGGCGTGGCGACAGCGGTCGCGCGGTGTCTCCATCTTTTACGCAGGATGATACCGCCTGGCGTCGCTCAGCGGGGGACCGAACCGGGTTCACCGCTGGACAGACCGTCTGGAGTTGTCGACGCTCAGTGCCATGGCCAGGAAACAACCATCAATCCGCACCGGCGATCCGGCACTGTCACGGGCTCGGCGAGGTCGAAGGCGCTGTCTGCTGCGGCGTCCTCCACCCCGAGGCGGCGCGTGCGGTCCGCAGGTCAGTCTGTGCTGTCTTCATTGACCCCCACGGTGCGTTCGGCGGGCGACGGGATGCGTGCCCGGAGCGGGTAGCGTTCGGGGTGCTCAAACATGTCCGCGTGCAAATCCACATCGAGCGTCGGCCAATACAGATGATCTGGTTGCGGACGCTGCACCTCGGTGATCTGCTGAACGGTGGCACCGCGGAAATACGGAAACTCATCGAAGGACAGGAACAATTCGCGCCCGTCGAGCAGCAGCCAAACTCCCTCTGGGCCCACGTTCGTCGCCGCCACACTCGGTGTTGAATCCCTGTCATCAGTTGTCATGACACGCCTCCTGATGCACCACGCGGCCATCACAACCTAGACTACGCGTAGCAACGCTTCGGCACGCTGCTGACCACGGGGCACCTCGACCCGGGTCCCGTCGGCTTAGAGATGGTTCATCGTGTGAGTGCCGGGGCCGGGAATCGAACCCGGACGACCTTACGGCCACGGGATTTTAAGTTATGTCTGGCGACCAGAAACGCTAACAGATTAGCAAAAACGTTGAGTGTTTTTGCAAATCATGTTGGACCGAGTTGGACCTAAACAGGGTGGACTTTAACTCACACTGTTAAAGTATGGTGTGAGTGCGGGCCGCCCACTCCCCCGCCTTCGGCGCGGCCGCTCCACGGTAACGACGGTGTGCCTGTTCGCGTGGCGTGCCGCCCCATGCGGGTCAATGCACTACGCTAACGTCCTTGACGCATGTGGTGTGGTGACAGCCGGTTTAGGGTGTCGAATCGGGTGCGGTAATCCGAGGCGTCCCATTCCCATGCTTCCACGACCGCATATTGCCGGTCATACAGAATCCAGATTAGACGGTCCCAGTCATAGTTGGACGCCTTCGCCACTAGCGTGACCGGACTGCCAGGCTTGCCGCTCGGTTTCATGATGCTGCTGACCTGCAGGAAATCCGCGCCCGGCAAGATGCCTTCGCCAAGGCGGTTCTGGCCGGTGACACCAATGGAATGATCCAGCTGAACCGCGATTTCCACGTCGCCATCGCCGAGGCAGGGCGCAACCGCTATTACTTGCAGTTGTTCTCGCGCCTGTTGGATGAGGGGCGGCGCATCCTGCGGCTGTATTACTACCCGACCTATAAGCCAACCCTGCCGCATCCGTATAT
>JBDTSX010000242.1:0-7384 GCA_039930925.1 Acidobacteriota bacterium
ACTTTCAAGGTCGCTTCTCCTGAGCGTTCAGCTCGCTGCACGTCTCCTGATCGGATGACGGGCTGCCACGTGAAGTTACGCGGCAAAATGGATCGTCCGTGATCGGGGCGCTGCCGCGACGGGACCGGGCTCACCGATTCGAAAACACGGGAGACCCCAAGTGTAGTGGGGCGAAACCGCCGCTACACGGTCTTCTTCATGCGTCACACTTTTGCCTTGGATCGAACGGCTCGACAGTCGGGAGCGACCGCGACGCAGAAGCGAAACGCATGGCTCGCCTCGGCCTCTTGATGGCCCGCCACGCATGGCAGCGTTCTCGCACGCCACGAGCGGTAAAGTAGTGCGATGGTGGCTTCGCGCCGTGGCCATCTCGAGTCGTTGATATGATCGCCAGTCTCCGAGGGTCTCCCATGATCGATCAGGAACGCCAGCCGCCGCCGCCCCCGAGCGCTCCCCCGCCGTCGGACCAGCCGGCGACGCGGCCCTGGCGGACCGAAGGGGTTCCTAGCGCACGTCCGCCGAAGCCACGGCCGGGCTGGATTCCCTGGGCGGTCTGGCCGCTTGCCTACCTCATCCTCTTCGGGCTATTCACGTATCAGGATCGGATGAGCGGCCCGCAGGCGGTGTCATACACCGAGTTCAAGGCCGAAGTGGGGGCGAAGAATGTCGCCGAGGTGTTTGCGCGCGGCGACAGTATCCAGGGCGCTCTCAAGAAACCGACGCCGCTGCCCGATCAGAAGGATCGCACCTACGACAAGTTCACCACCGAGCGGCCGACCTTCGCCAGTGACGATCTGCTCGCCGAGCTGACCGCCGGCGACGCCACCGTGCGGGCCAAGCCGCTCGTGCAGGAACGCGGCGTCCTGACCAACCTGCTGTTTTCGATCGGGCCGATCCTGCTTCTGTTCGGGTTCTATTTCTGGATGTTCCGCCGCCAGCAGCGCGCGATGGGCGGCGGGATCCTCGGCGGCCGCGCACGAAAGCCGGTCGATCCGGAGACCGTCAGAGTGACCTTCGCCGATGTCGCCGGCATCGACGAGGTCGAGGCGGAGATCAGCGAGGTGGTCGACTTCCTCCGCAATCCCGCGAAGTACCGCCGCCTCGGCGCTCGCGCGCCGAAAGGCGTGTTACTGACCGGGGCACCCGGAACCGGCAAGACGCTGCTGGCCCGCGCCACCGCCGGCGAGGCCAAGGTGCCCTTCTTCAGCGCCAGCGCATCGGAGTTCATCGAGATGATTGTCGGCGTCGGAGCCAGCCGCGTCCGCGAGCTCTTCGCAGAGGCGCGCAAGGTCGCTCCCGCGATCATCTTCATCGACGAGATCGACACCATCGGCCGGACCCGAGGAGCCAACGCGCTCGGCGGTCACGACGAGCGCGAACAGACGTTGAATCAGATCCTGACCGAGATGGACGGCTTCTCAGGGATTGAAGGCGTGATCGTGCTCGCCGCGACCAACCGGCCGGACGTCCTCGACCCGGCGCTGCTCCGCCCCGGACGATTCGATCGGACCATCGTGGTGCACCCTCCGGACCGTCAGGGACGAGCCGACATCCTCCGCGTGCACAGCAGAGGGGTTCCCCTCGGCCACGATGTGAACCTCGACCAGCTGGCCGCCTCGACGCCAGGCGCCACCGGCGCCGACCTCGCCAATCTGGTGAACGAGGCGGCGCTGCTCGCCGCCCGCCGCGGCCAGACCGAGGTGCACCAGCGCGATCTCACCGACGCGCTGGAGAAGGTCCAGCTGGGCACCGCGCGCAACGTCGTCATTCCCGAAACCGAGCGGCGTCGCACCGCGTACCACGAAGCCGGGCACGCCCTGCTCGGGATGCTGCTCCCTGGCGCCGATCCGGTGCGCAAGGTCTCGATCATTCCGCGCGGCCGGGCGCTCGGCGTCACCCTGTCGACACCGGAGGCGGACCGCTATGGCTACGACGCCGACTACCTGCGCAACCGCATCACCGGCGCGCTCGGCGGCATGGCCGCTGAACAGGAAGTGTTCAACGTCATCACGACCGGCTCGGAGAGCGATCTGGAAGCGGTGACCCGGATCGCGCGCTCGATGGTCGGCCGGTGGGGCATGTCCGATCGCATCGGACGGCTCTCGGTCTTGCCGGCCGACGGCGATCCGCGCATGGCCGGGATCTCGGACGGCATGCTCAACGCCGTAGATGATGAGGTGCGCCGGATCACCGACGAGTGCTACGGCGAAGCACGCCGGGCGCTGAGCGGCAACCGCGACAAGCTCGACGCGATCGTCACGCAGCTCCTCCTTCACGAGACGCTGGACGAGGCAGAGGTCTACGCGGCGGCGGGCATCGCGCGCCCGATCGCCCCGGGCGGACAGTCAGACCTGGCGGCACGCATCAGCTCGAGCATCTGACGTCTGCTCTGACCCTGCAGCAGCGGTGCCCAGCCGCACGCGTCCGGGCACGGCGATCGCGTCCGCCGCTCAGAGTGTCGGCGGCGGTGGAGCGTCGCCTTCGAGCGCCTGCTGATGCTCGAGACAATACGGCACCCAGGGCGAGGCTTCGAGGCGTTTGGCCTCGATCGGTTTTCCGTCCACGACACACAGGCCGAAGGTGCCCGCGTCGATGCGCGCCAGCGCATCGCGGACCTGATTGAGGACGGTCGAATCGAGCGCTGCCTCTGCATAGTCCTCGCTCGCATCGGCGTCAGCCACGCTGGAGTCTCCGGCGTCGGCCGGGACATCGAGCGTCTGCTCGCGCCCGAGGGCGGTCTCGCGCGTCAGGTGACCTGAAAGCCGCCGCTCGAGGTCGAGGAGGCGCTGCCTATAGCTCTGGATATCCACACTACGCTCCATGTTTGAGTGTCGCTGGCTCTGGCAGTGTCGTCACGATCGTGACGACACTGCCCGAAGCCGGACATACAATCGTTTACCACGGTCCGAGTCAGGGCGGACACGACAATCGTGCGAGATGGCCGGGTCCCTGGGTGACACATGCGGTACATGGGTGTCGATACGTTCGCAGCTGTCACCGTCGATCCTGACGGACCGACGTTGCCGCAGCATCAGGTGCTGCGGCATGTCGTCGCGGAAGGCGTGCTGGCGGACGAAGTCGGCTGGGTCGGCGTCGGCGGCACGCCGGAGTCCATCGTTCGCGCCGCGCGCTACGGCCTGCCGCTGATGCTGGCGACCATCGGCGGCCAAGCGTCCGCTACCGCGTGGCCAGTTGGGCGAGATAGTGCTTCATGAACTCGTCGCGCTTCGGCTCGAGGCACACCGTGACGGGGTGGCCGGCCGCCGCGTCCACTCGGGTATACCCGCTGCCATCGACACGGAGCGGCATCGTCTGGCACCGTCCGAAAAACCGGCCGGGGTGCTGCGCCTCGGCGAGTGCCAGCTGATCGTGCAGCGTCATCCGGCTCGCCGGACGATCGGCCCAGAGCCGCAGCAGGGCCTCGAGCGCGACGACCAGGGGGGTGCCCGCCCGGCGCAGCGACTCGCGCTCCTGATCCTCGAGCCGGACGTAGGTGGTCGAATCGAGCGGCACGATCGTCAGCGGCCAGGCGGCGGCATAGACCGCCTGCGCCTCCGGGATCGCCAGCTTCACGTTCCACTCGGCGACCGGCGTGGAACTTCCGGCATTTGGCCCGATCGACCCGCTCATCAACACGACCCGCTTCACGAGTGGGACGACGTCGGGGTGCAGGCGCACGAGGTCGCCGATATTCTGCAGCGGCCCCACGGCAATCAGCGTGACGTCGCCAGGATTGCGGCGGATGATGTCGGCGAGAAACTCGACCGCCGGAATCGCGACCGGCTGGTACGCCTGGAAGTCCTCGGCCCAGGTGAACTGATAGTCGATCCGATCCGGAGGGACGGCCGGCGTCTGGCGGCCGACCGCCACCGGCACGTCGGTCCGGCCGACGCGATGGAGCAGCTTGCACGCCAGCCGCGCCCGCTGCGGCGTGTCGGCGTCGCTCACAGTCACTCCCAGCAGCTGGAACGACGGGCTCTTCAGCGCATAGCCGAGCGCCCACCCATCGTCGATATCGGTGCCGATGTCCGTATCGAGCACCACTTTCATCCGCGCCGGTTGGGCGCCGGCCGGCAGGTATGACGCCACGGCCCAGGCCAGCGCCAGCAGCGCAATTCGCACGCATCGAGACATCGCTCCCCCAATCACGGGGCCTACTATAGCCCGTCGTCCCGGACCCATCCACATCGATCCTGATACAACCGGCGGAAGCTCCACTCACCGTTGAACTCGCGTGACTCTCGCTTGGAACTGAGGAGACAGGTTCCACAGCCTGAATGCTGTCCTTCCACCTCAAGGCGGAAGCCACGAGTCAATCTGTCAATCTGCCAGGGAAGTGCTTTGCCCCAGCGGTGTGGGTCTCCGTGATACTAATCAGAGTCGGTCCGTCGCCATCGACCGTGACTCGATTGGCCGTTCGGCCGTCCAGACGGCCAGAGAGAACCGTATGTCTCGCGTCGCCCGTTCCTCGTCGGTCATGAGTCTCGCCCTGGTCTTCGCGATCGTCCTCCTGACACGCGCGACGGCTCCGCTGCTGGGCCAGGCAACCGCACCGGCCGGCCGCGCCGCATCGCCGCCGACCGCCGCGCAGCTCGCGCCGTTCGCCGGCACCTGGCTGGTGACCGTCACGCTGATGGCCACCGAGGTCACGTTTGCGGTCTCTGTCAAGGGGGACGGCGCCACGCCGTCGGCCACCGTCGAGGCGGACGGACAACCCACCGTGAACGTGACCGACATCACCATCTCGGGCGGCGACCTGGTGCTGAAATACGTGACCGCGGCGATGGGCACGTCGATGTCCACCGTGCTGACCTTCACGCCGGACGGGGCCGGCGCGCGGGTCAGCATGGCGATCATGGACGGTCAATACGAGATGGCCGGCACGGCAGCGAAGCAGGCGCCGGGCGCGACGGTGCACGCGACGGGATTTGCCGGTCTCGGCAGCGGCGGCGGCGCGACCGACGCCACCGACTTCACGCCGAAACCGCCGTATGGTCCGCGGACGCCGGCTGAGGAAGCCGCCGGTTTCATGCTGCCCGCCGGGTACCGGATGGAGCTCATCGCCGCGGAGCCCGACGTAATCAATCCCACGGTGATCGAGTTCGACGGCAACGGGCGCATGTACGTCGTCGAGATGATCAGCTACATGATGGACGCCAGTGCCAGCCGCGAGCACGATCCGATCAGCCGCATCAGCCGTTGGGAGAGCACCAAGGGGGACGGCCGGTACGACAAGCACACCGTCTTCGCCGACCGCCTGGTCGCGCCCCGCATGATCCTTCCCCTCCAGGACGGCGTCATCCTCACGAGCGAGACCGACTCCGACGACCTCGTCAAGTTGGCCGACACCAACGGCGACGGCGTCGCGGACACGCGCGAGGTCGTCTTCACCGGCCTCGGCCAGAGCGGCGACGCCAATATCGAGCATCAGAAGTCCGGCCTGCTCTGGAACATGGACAACTGGATCTACACGACCTACAACGCCTTCCGCATCCGCTGGACGCCGTCCGGGTTCCTGCGCGAGCGGACCGGCGCGAACGGCGGACAGTGGGGGGTCGCGTCCGACGATGAGGGGAAACCGTGGTTCGTGGACGCGGGCGGCGAACGCGGCCCGATGAACTTCCAGTATCCGATCCACTACGGCGGGTTCACGCCGTGCGCGCCGGCGGGCAGCGGCGGCCGCGCCGGCACTCCACCGCCGGCCCCCAACCCGAACTGCCCGCCCGGGATGGAAAACGGGTTCCAGAAGGACTTTGCCGTCGTCTGGCCCGCGCCGGGAATCGGTGACATGCAGGGGGGCGTCGGCCGAATCCGGATGCCGGCGCAGAACCTGAATCACCTGACTGCCGCGACCGGTCCGGCGATCGTGCGCGGCAATGCCGTGCCCGCGGATCTGAAAGGCAACCTGCTCTTCGCCGAACCGGTCGGGCGCCTGATCCGGCGCGCCGCGATCGACAACATCGAAGGGATCATCCAGCTGCGGAACGTGTACGCGAACGCGGAGTTCCTGACGAGCACCGATCAGCTGTTCCGGCCCGTGAACATCAGCAATGCCCCGGACGGGACGGTCTACATCGCAGACCTTTACCACGGCATCATCCAGGAGCGGGAGTGGTCGGGCCCGGGCTCTTACCTTCGCGCGAAGATCGAGCAATACCAGCTGGACAAGGTCGCGGCGCATGGCCGCATCTGGCGGCTGCGCTACGACGGCCGCGCGGCTCTTCCGGCGACCGACACGAACATCGGGCAGCCGGCGATTCCGCCGATTGCGCCGACGTTTGCCCCGCCAAAGATGTACAGCGAGACGCCGGCACAGCTCATCGCGCACTTCACCCACCCGAACGGCTGGTGGCGCGACACCGCGCAGCGCCTGCTGGTGCTGAAGCAGGACAGGTCGGTCGTGACCGCGCTGCAGCAGATGGTGCGTGCGTCCGAGCCACCGTCCGCGGGCGCGACAGGCGCCGGCGGCGGGCAGCTGCTGGCGCGATTCCACGCACTCTGGACGCTCGAGGGGTTGAATGCCCTCGACGCGCCGCTGGTCCGCGAGATGATGAAGGATCCGAATCCGCGCATGCGGGTGCAAGCGATTCGGGCCAGCGAAGGGCTCTACAAGATTGGTGACAAGACCCTCGCGGCTGACTACCGCGCCCTGACCCGGGATCCGGATCCCAACGTAGCAATTCAGGGCATGCTGACCGTCAGCCTGTTCAAGCTGACGGACGCGGCCGATGTGATCAAGGCGGCCCAGGCGGCGACCAAGGCGAAGGGGGTCGCGCTCGTCGCCGAACGGCTGCTCACCCCGGCGGCCAACCCGTCAGCCGGCCGGCGCGGCGTCTTCACACCCGACGAGGAGAAGCGTCTGAATGCGGGTTCCGATGTCTTCGGCGCGGTGTGCTTCGCCTGTCATGGCACTGACGGGACCGGCGCGGCCATGGAGGGCGCCCCGGCCGGGACCATGCTGGCGCCGCCGCTCGCCGGATCGCCTCGCGTGCAGGGGCATCGGGACTACGTGATCAAGGTGCTGCTGCGCGGGCTGGGCGGTCCGCTCGATGGCCGGACCTACCGCGATGTGATGGTGCCGATGGGCGGGACCGACGAATGGGTCGCCGGGATCGCGTCCTACGTCCGCAACAACTTCGGCAACAGCGGCGGTATGGTGACGCCGGCCGACGTGGCTCGCGTACGCGCCGAGATCGCTGCCCGCAAGTCGCCGTGGACCGTCCCGGAGCTCGAAGCGTCCCTTCCCCGTCTCGTCGACCCACAGCGCTCGACGGTCACGGCGAGTTCCGCCGGCGAGTCCGCCGCCGGCGCGGGAACACTGCGCGGCTGGGCCTCGGCCGCGCCGCAGGCGGCCGGAATGTGGCTGACCGTCGCATTGCCGCAG
>JBDTSX010000243.1:0-7368 GCA_039930925.1 Acidobacteriota bacterium
GTCCAGAACACAGTGAAGACCGGCGGCCCGACGACGAGGGTAAATGGTGCCAGGGGCTGCACGAGCACTATGCGACGTTCCCTTAACCTCGTCACGGGTCGGGGGAGAGCACAGTCTGTGCTATCGCGTCGTCGTTCAACGGCGACGCCTCCGTTTGCGCCAAGGTTCCTTCAGAAAGGCTTTTGTACCAGTCGACGGCGTTTCTGTTTACTCCAGTCTAGGTCGCGTCATGAATTATTCGGGCTGGAGCGATCCACCCGCCGCTCGTATACCGTGCCTCGCGTCACACCGCTCAGCGTTCGCGTTACGCTTCAGCTGGTTCCGCGGGGTGCGTCCGCCGTCCACCTCGCTCGCGGACATGGAGCAGCGGACATGGGTGCCGGGCCGGACAACTATGCGTGGTTCCAGAACGTCCAGACGAGACTCGAGGGGCGCGCGATCGAGGTCTACCGCTCGCAGGGCTTCGCCTTCATTCCCCGACTGAAGGAGGCCTTTCCTGCGACCGAGCGTCCCCTGCCGGTCCGCGCCTCTCGAGCGTCTCGAGCGCATCACGCCTGGCTTTCTTGCGTGGTAGAGGGAGATGTCGGCGAGCGCGTCGCGCTGACGGCTCTCGACGACGGCACCGCAAGACGCGTCAGCAGGGTCAGCTAGAGTGCTCATCCACGGTCCCCTCGGCGGGTATCATGTCCGTCTCTGCGGGGCCGACCATCCCGGTAACCTTGGTCCCGTCCTGACTCGAGATCGTGAGACCGGCCGCCGAGCCACCCGGTTTGGTGATCGTCACCTGTCAGGCGCCGGTCACACTCACCTCCCCGTGCGCCGCCCGCATGTGCCCGAGTACTGCAAGGTCCACGGCCAATGTCAACACCCCCCGTCGCAAGATCATTTTGAGCCCTCCCTTGAGTAGTACTCAGCGACGGCATGAACGGCCGACCCGGGAAACCATCCACACTAACTCTGAGGAAGAACGTCGCGGAGCACGCGCTCATCGTGACCGGCGGTAGTCCCCTCCCGAAGTAATTGGAGCGCAGCACCCGGGCATTACGCGATCTGAGGTATGTGTTGTGCCTCTCGGTATCGATCGCGAAATACGGCACGAACCCCAGATCGCGTCCTGGAACCGCTGCGCGGTAGGCCTGTCTCGATGCGGGTAGCGGGCGCTACGGTCGCTCCGCGCGGGCTTTCGGCCCGTTCTCCGCGGCCGCTTCCGGGAGGTCGCCTGTTGACTCTCCTGTTGGGGTTGGAGACTTCGCGCTCGTCATTCATCCGCGCGATGCGATGCGCCGGCGGAGTCGCGCTCTCGCTGAATGAATCCGAGATGTTCCAGTTCCCACGCCTCTCGCCGAAGGCGAAAGCCGCGGATAATGCGAATGACTCCCCAGAAGAGTCCCACGAAGACAAGTATCCGTGGTCGAAGATTGAACAACATGAGGAGTGTGGCGGTGAGAGCGATAGAGCCCCCCGCGATCGCGGTGCCACTCTGCAGGTCCCTGCGGCTGGCTAGCTGAAGTTCTCTCACTCGACCGTCGTCAGCGATCGGCGCAGCGGCTCTGTAGATCCGACTGGGACTTGCCTGACCGAATTGATGTCCGCACGCACACTGCGCGACATCCTCCCTACTCCACACCTCGCATTGCGGGCACCGTTGCTTCATGACGAATCCCTGAACCTGTGCCTCGAAACACTTTCCAGCTGCGTGAAAGTAGTCGAGTCGATGAAAGCAAACTGTAGCGCGACTCGGTGAGCTCCGGCGTGCTCCCGGAAACTCTTCAAGGGGCGGCAGCGAATCCAAGCTCGTTTGATCGCGGGCGCGCCGCGCATTTCGAACCACGATCCCGCCCTCCCGCGATTCTGGCTCGGCACCGTGCAGTCGACCCTGGTGGCGTTCGAGGTCTCTGACGGCGACGCACTTCTTCGATGATGCCGCGCCGAGCGTCGGAACTGACGGACGCCCTGTCCTGAGTAACGCCGTCGTGCAGATCGATCCCGGCCCAGAATACGCCGGACTGCGATGAGCCCGGGCGCAGGCACGAAGCTCGGGCGTCGCGTGCCGAGCGCCGCCGCGGCCTGGACCAGCGTGCCGGTCTCTCGCATGCGGTCGCGGCGGTGCTCCCTCCCGACCATCACGCGGTGGCGCGCAGTCGCCGCCAGCCGCCGATGGGGTTACAATCCCTGCCTGTCATCGCCTAACTCTCGCCCCGGATTCATTGCGGCGCGCACATTCACTCCGGCAAGGTCCCGACGATTCGGTTCCGACCCTCCGCGCCGGTTTAGAATTCGCGGGGGATCACATGTCACGCGAGAAACGAACGGAGCTTCGCCTGTGCCGGCCCGCAGAGTCTGGCGCCCTCAGGCACCGCAGGAGCGACGTCGGCAACGACGCCGTCGGGCGGGCTACCGGCTTTGCGCACTTGGCGGTCATGTGCAACCCTGATCCCCTGCCCCTCATCGAGTGCATGAGGCGCGACTGGCTTGGTGCGCCCAACGGCGGCGGCCAGGAGCGCGACGTCGACGACGCCTCGAGTCAGGCGGCAGCATGACCAAACCACCACCCGGCACGCTCCGCGCGTCGAGCCTCCGGCTCGCGAACAAATTGCAATTGCTTGCGCTGGTGCGACCCGAGGCCCTTCACGCGTTGGAAGTTGAGGTCGACAGATTGCTCGAGCAGGAAGCGCAAGGCGATCTCGCGGGCCCCACCACTGACACAAGTGCCGAAACAGCGCCGGACCGCGCATCGCGCGCGGAGCTCGTTCGGACGGTGCGCCAGATGATTGATGCCGAGGCTGAGGCGGACCCGCGGAAGTAGGTGGTGGGCCGTTGAAACCGCGGCGCGAAAATCATCGTGCGGCTTCCCGAAAGAGCCGGGGCCGGCAGGATCGACATCCAGATCGACGGTCGGAGCCGGACGCCGGCAGACCTATCCAGCGTGGGTGCCCGCCAAGCCCAGCAAATAGTCGCTGTAGGAGCGGGCCTGAGTTCGGGCGAGCACACGATCCGCATCGTCAGCCGCGGGTCCGGTCTCGTGGCCGTGGATGCGGTCATCGTGCGAGAGATGCGCGGCGACAAGTAAATCTGACGACCGGCAGTTCCAGTTGACGCCGCGCAATAGACACCCGCCTATGGCGCAGATCACTATCAAATCAGCAACAGAGGCCGTTAACGTCCGGCGACAAACAGCCGCAGGTTCTTCATCGACCACGCCTGCGCGTCCGCCGTCGTGCAGGTGATCCGCGCGAATTTCGCCGCCACTGGCTTGAACGACGCGACGCCGAGTCCTGGCGCGCCTTTGCCGGTGGCCACTGGCGCGCTCCACTTCACGCCGTCAGTCGACACCTGCACGGTGTAGGTGCGCGGATAGAATCCGGGCGGCGGCGGTGGCGGACCTTCCGCAGGCGCGGCACCCCGCCCACGATTGCCACCGCCGCCACCCGCGGCCGGAATCGTCGAGTTGGTACCAGCTGAAGCCGCGGCGCCAAGACTGCCAATCCCGAAGCCGTTCACGCCGGCGGGCGATTCGAACTGCACCTCTGCAATCGTCGTCGTCGCCGGCAGCTCGACCTGAATCCACATGCCCGGCTGCTGCGCGGTGCCCGTCGTCCAGCCAGCGAGCGAGAGCACGCCCGACGCCGCGCCGGTGTTGTGACTGGCCGCCGTTTTCCACGTGGGCTGCGCCGGCAACAGGACTGGGAGCGAAGAGGCCAGCTCATTGACCGTCCACGAAGCTCTCCGCGTGGTCGTCATCGCGCGCACACGCGCGACATCGGCAGGTGTGATGAACGATCCGGTATTGCCGAAGCTGTTGCGGATGTACGAACCGATCGCCGCAATCCAGTCGTCTTTGTTCGCCGCGCCCATCGGCACCATCACCTGGGTGTACGTCGATCCGTCGACGGGTCCGGTCAAGCCATGGAGGAGCACCTTGACCACGTAGTCGCGATGCCCTTGGACCCCCCCCGAGCCGGACAGCGACGGCGCCATCGTGACGCCTGGATCCGTCCCGGCGAGCGGCTGACCATGGCCGTCGCTGCCGTGGCAGCTGAAGCAGACCTCGGTGAAGATCGCCTCACCGCGCTGCATCAGGTCCTGTTGTTCCGGCGTCAGCGCCGCACCGCCACGACCACCACCTCGTCCGGCCGCGGCCGGGCGCACGATCCAGTCGCCGATGTCCTGCACACCCTTGGCGGGGTTGGCGGCCTGCGCCGAGGCGACGACGGCGGCAACATCCGGGGCGGACAATCGCTTGAGCGTAAGCATCGCCTGAATCGAAACGTCAGCATCAACATCCCTGGCCAGCGTGCGGTAGTCGGCGTCGAACGACTTGTTGCCGGCTCTATAGAGCGACTCGCTGGCACGGATCGCCTGAACCCGCACACGGGGGCTCGCGTCTTTCATGAGTTCGCGCACGAGTCCGGCATCAAGCGCGCCCAGGCCCTCGAGCGTCCACAACGCATGAAATCGCCCGAGCAGGTTTTCCTGCGCACGAGCCGAGGCGACAAGCGCAGGCACCACGGATTTGTCCTGCTTCAGCACCAGCAGGCGCTGTGCTGTGTCACGCCACCACCCATTGACGTGACCGAGATGAGACACCAGCGCCGCTGGCGAATCGCGATACATGTGCGGCGGCGTGAAATCGGGCTCGTACCCCGGCACCGCCGGACTGCCGGGCGTCGCGCCGGAATTGGGTTGCGCAGGTGTCGCCGGCACGGCCGGCAAGCCATCGTACCGAAGCCGCCAGATGCGCCCGTGGCCGACCACCTGGTCGAGCTGATACTGCTCGATCTTGCGGCGCAGGTAGGAACCCGGCAGGGTCCACTGCGAGTCCTGAACAATGCCGTGGTACATGTCGACGATGTAGATCGTTCCGTCGGGTCCGTTGCGCAGATTGACCGGACGGAAGAACGGATCCGTGCTCAGGATGAACTCCGAGTTCGGATAGGGATTGCGCAGTTGCGTCAGTCCCTCGGTCTTGACGATCTTCGCCCGGCGAATCAACCGCCCCACCGGCTCGCCCACCAGGAGATCACCGCGCAGATCCAGCGGAAGCCGATCGCCGCGCACGATCTCGTCGCCGGCGCCCGCCGTGAAGTGATTCAGCACCCCGATCGGCATCCGGACGCGGCCCATGCCGCCCTGCGTATCCGACAGGCCGGCAATCGGCCACACCACGTCGAAACCTGGCTCGTACTGGTCCGGAACGATCGGATTCGAGCTGTACTGCACGGGAATCTGAAAATTCGTCGGACCGCGCTCGCAGCCGCCACACACGAACCACATCTTGCCGTCGTCGTCCTGCGCCACGCCCCACTGGCCGCCGTTCGGTCCGGTGGACTCACGGATGAAGCCACGCGGCGTCCATCGAAACCGGAACGCGTTGTAGGTGCTGTAGATCCAGTTGTCGAGTCCCCACACGAAGCCGTTCTGCTGGTGCTCGAGGTTACCGTCCCGGCCGGTACCGACGCCGCTATACACCACTTCCTTCTTGTCGGCGACGCCGTCGCCGTTGGTGTCGCTGAGCTTGATGACATCGTCGGAGTCGGTTTCGTTGGTGAGGATGACGCCGTCCTCGAGCGGCAGGATCATTCGCGGCAGAATCAGCTTGTCGGCGAACACCGTTCGCTTATCGTAGCGTCCGTCGCCGCGCGTGCTCTCGAAGCGCGTGATGCGGCTGATTGGATCGTGGGCGCCAGTGCCGTCGGCATCGAGCATGTAGCTGACGAACTCAACGACGTACATCCGGCCGTTGCCGTCAAACTCCAGCACGGCGGGCGTCACGACATCGGGCTCGGCCGCGACGAGCTCCAGCCGATACCCAGGAGGCAGCACGAAGCTTTTCAATTGGTCGGCTGCAGAGCGCGCGACGACCGGTTCTTTGGGCGAGAAGTCGGCGCCTTCGTTCGGGTTGCGCCCACCGCCGCGTCCAGCCTGCGCGGGCACGGGCGGCGGATTTTGCGGCGGGGCCTGCGCGAACAGCGCCATTGTCAACGCCACCGTCGTGGCGGCCATAAGCGCGCCCACCCGGCGCGTGGACGTGTTCCTTGCATCAATCATAGTGTCCTTCGCGAGCGATGGGACCGCCGCGTCGAGTGGTCAAGCCAGGGCGAGTAGTCTACCGAACTTCCGATCGGCCGATTGCAAGTGCCCTGGAAGCGTGATTCGTTGCATACGTCCCGGGCGCGGCGCCCGGGTGGCAAGGCGCGCCGACTGAAAATATTGGCCATCTTTGAGGAAGGCGCAACGATGCCAGCCGGGATGCCCCGCCCGGGAATTATGTGACGAAGCACGCTTCCAGGGCACTAGATACCACGCAGTGTTCGAACGTCGTTTGCAGTCTCTTGCAAAGTCGCGCGCGACCCAGAACACTGCGCAGGCACCGACGTCGACCAGCGTGAGCTCCTCGATGGAGGCGCGCACCGGCGCGGGCCCCGACGATGGTGATCCTGTCG
Source organism: Acidobacteriota bacterium (assembly GCA_039930925.1). Taxonomy (GTDB): domain Bacteria; phylum Acidobacteriota; class Vicinamibacteria; order Vicinamibacterales; family 2-12-FULL-66-21; genus JALZOC01. The sequence continues at coordinate 6,444 of JBDTSX010000243.1, forward strand.
TAGAAGGTGCGTTGGGCGTTCGGGATGGATCGGCGTCTGGCTCGCGCGCCTCGTAGTCGTCCTGCGCTGCCGCGACGTCCGCTTCTGCGAGCGGGATGAGCCTGACAGGTCGGTTCAAAGGGCGGAATGACGGCGCAGTAGGCGTTCCACAACTTCTTCAGCCGGTCGCGCGGCGGCCCGCTGCGCCGCGTAGTCCTTGTCGCGCTCATTGACGATCTCGATCTCTCCTCGGAAATCGTCTAGTTCGTCAGCACCGGGGCGCTGCAGGACGGGCTGGGGCTTGCTCATGGGGTCAGGTTACACCTCCCAGGCAGGCTCGGCAAGGAGCCTGACCCCGCGCAGCGAGCGCGAGCCGTAGTGATTCTTCCGTCCGAGAGAGTGAACTTACGTCCCTTCCGCCCAGTGTGCCCCAGGTCGCGGCGCTCTTCTACACGCTCTGCGAGAGTGCGAGGCTCAACGGCGTCGACGCCCAAGCCTATCTCCGACACGCCGTCAACGCCGTGCCGGCCGCGCCCGGCTCGGTCACCCTGCCGGACGCCCTCCTGCCGACCGCCTGATCCGGTCAGCGCTACCCGCTCCGGCCGGGCAGCAACTACGGGCTGCGGCGAGGACTGATACTCTCAACCGGGGTTTCCATGCCACGGCGCCTCGCGCGCCGTCCGCGACGCCTCAGGCGCGCGCCACAGGAAAGGCAACGGATGAAAGACAATCGCCGCCCAAACTACGGCCTGGACGCGCCTCTGGCGGTGCGCAATCTGCTCATCGTCGCCGCGCTGGGAATCATCTCGCTCATCACGCGGCTGCTGCACGTGTGGTCGAGGCAGGACCCGATCGCGATGATCGCCCGGCCGCTCATCGGGGCCGGTCTGGGCTGCGGCGCGATGGGCTTGTGGATGATTTACGACAGCAAGATCGGCAAGGTGCG